>NZ_LGQU01000138.1:0-32729 GCF_003115935.1 Azospirillum sp. TSH20 | reverse complement strand
CAGCCCGATCACCGGCACGCCCCGGCTCACCCACTGCCGCAGTCCCGCCGCACCCAGGCAGGGGCCGTAGCCGGGTTTGCTGGCGGATGGGAAGATCGGCGACAGGGTCACGTAATCAACCTGCCCCCCGCCCTGCTCCATCGCCTCGGCGCCGTCCGAGTCGTGGCGCGACAGCCCAATCAGCGCCCCCGGCCCCAGCAACGCACGCGCCGCCGCCGGATCGCCGCCGGAGGGCAGATGCACCCCATCCACCCCGGCCGCCGCCGCCAGCGCCGGGTCGCCATGCAGGGTGACGCAGGCCCCCCACCGACGGGCACGCACCATCAGCGCGCGAGCCAGTTCCACCCGTTCGGCATCGGGCAGGTCCTTGTCACGCAACGACAGCCAGCGCACGCCGCACGCGAACAGGCGCTCCGCCACCTGCGGCAACGGATGCTCGGCCAGGCGGCGGTCGGTGATGACCAGCAGCGGCGGATCAGGCAACGGCATAGGACGGATTCCTCCTGTTCGGCCGAGCATTACCGCAACGGCGTAGCGCTTTCGACCAGCCGTGAGACCCCGCTTTTTCCGGATCGTGGAATTGCAACGGATTCACATGGACAATTCGCATGCATGTCACTGCGTCGGCAAATGGTTCGTATTGACATAGTCAGTCAAACTGATGATCGTGAGGGCGGGCATGGGGCATTTGGCATGCCAGCAACCGCAAGTTGGTGGTGGAAGGTTCCATCCCACAGCCGTTTTCCCGGACCGGAAACCAGAAACCAAGAACAGGGTCGAAAATACAGGTCCGGACATCCGAACAGAAGATGCCGAACAAGAGACGCCGAACAGAACATGTCGGGTGCATTGGGGAGGAAGGACATGGTGCGTGAGACGCACGGCAAAACGGCCCAGGTCGCACCCTGGGGCGGGCGCTGGATGCAGCTTGCCATCGGCATCGTCTGCATGTCGATGATCGCCAATCTGCAATATGGCTGGACCCTGTTCGTCGAGCCGATCGACGACAAGCATGGCTGGGGTCGCACCGCGATCCAGGTGGCCTTTACCATCTTCATCGTCACCGAAACCTGGCTGGTGCCGGTGGAGGGCTGGTTCGTCGACAAATTCGGTCCGCGCATCGTCGTGCTGGTGGGCGGCGCGCTGTGCGCCCTGTCCTGGGCGCTGAACGCGGTGGCGGATTCGCTGGCGCTTCTCTATCTGGCAGCGGTGATCGGCGGCATCGGCGCCGGCGGCGTCTATGGCACCTGCGTCGGCAACGCGCTGAAATGGTTTCCCGACCGCCGCGGGCTGGCGGCCGGCCTGACCGCCGCCGGCTTCGGCGCCGGCTCCGCCCTGACGGTCGTGCCGATTGCCACCATGATCGAGTCCTCCGGCTTCGAGACCACCTTCATGACCTTCGGGCTGGGCCAGGGGTTGGTGATCCTGGTGCTGGCCTGCTTCATGACCGACCCGCCGAAGATGGGATATGGCCAGAGCCGCGGCACGGCCGCCCCGCAGCGCCGCCACTATGCCCCGCAGGAGATGCTGCACACCCCCGTCTTCTGGATCATGTACGGCATGTTCACCATGGTCGCCGCCGGCGGCCTGATGGTGACGGCCCAGCTCGGCCCCATCGCCGCCGACATGGGTCTGGTCGACGCGCCGGTCAGCATCCTGGGATTGACCCTGCCGGCGCTGACCTTCGCCCTGTCGATTGACCGGGTGATGAACGGCATCACGCGGCCCTTCTTCGGCTGGGTCTCCGACCATATCGGCCGCGAGAACACCATGTTCATCGCCTTCACCATTGAAGCGGTCGGGGTGATGGCGCTCAGCGCCAATGGTGCCGACCCGGTGGCCTTCGTCATCCTGACCGGTCTGGTGTTCTTCGCCTGGGGCGAGATCTTCAGCCTGTTCCCGGCCTGCTGCGCCGACACCTTCGGCTCGCGCTTCGCCGCGACGAACGCCGGCATGCTCTACACCGCCAAGGGCGTGGCCGCCCTGATGGTCCCCGTCGGCAATTTGATGGTGGAGGCGACCGGCAGCTGGCAGACGGTCTTCTACAGCGTCGCCATCGTCAATGCGCTGGCCGCCTTCCTCGCCTTGTTCGTCCTGAAGCCGCTGCGCGCCCGCTATGTCGCCGCGGCCAGCAGCGCCGCCCCGCGCCTGACCACCCGGCTGGCCGACTGACCTCGTCCCAGCGCTCGCGGCAATGCCGGCCCCCGGATGCCGTCCGTCGGGGCCGGAGCGTCTCCGGCCCTACCGGACCACCATACGGTCCAGCAGGATTTCCTTCACCCGCACGCCGCGCAGTTCGCGGTCGAGCACGCCGGCGATGGTGCTCTTCATCAGCTTCGCCCCGTCGGCGCCGGTCAGCTGCTGGGGGTCGATCTGGCGCATCCGGTCGGACAGGCGGTCGGTGATGCGGGGGACATAGGGGTCGGCGACCTTGCCGTCCACCGACGGATCGATCTCCAGCAGGACCTTCACGTCCACCATCCGGGCATCGCCGCCGCCAAGGCTGAAGGTCATCATCGGCAGGGCGGCGTATTTCTTGTCGGGACCTGTCTGCGCCTGCGGGGCCGGAGCCCGGTTGCGGCCGGCGATCATGGCGCCGCCCGCACCCAGCGCCGCCAGCGTCAGCAGGAGGCCGGTCAGAACGAGCGGCATCAGGGAAACCGTTTCCCCCTGCCGGTTGCGACGAACGAGCCGCAAGATCGCCTTTCCGCCCCCAACACGGGGGTCCAATTCCCATCGGGACCATGCCCGAGGAAATTCATGTTAGGCGCGCAACAAATTCCGGTCAAATGCCATTGGATGCCCCATTGGGCAGGCCGTCCTCATTCCCCGGTATGTCAACCGGCAGGAATCACCGGCACATTGTCGATCAGGCGGGCCTTCCCCATCCAGGCGGCGGCCAGCAGGCGGGCCGGACGGGTGACGGCGGTCACCGGCTCCAGCGTTTCGGCATCGCGCAGTTCGACATAGTCGATGGCGCCGAACCCCGCCTCGGCGATGCGGCCGCGGATGCCGGTCAGGGCGCCGTCGGGCTCCGCCCCCCGCGCCAGCGCTTCGGCCGCCGCGGTCAGCGCCCGGTACAGCTCCGGCGCGCGGGCGCGCTCGTCGGCGCTGAGATAGGCGTTGCGCGACGACATGGCGAGCCCATCGGCCTCGCGCACCGTCGGCAGCCCTTCGACCCGCACGGGAATGTCGAGGTCGCGGGTGAAGCGGCGGATCACCATCAGCTGCTGGTAATCCTTCTCGCCGAACACCGCGACGTCGGGCAGCGCCTGCAGGAACAGCTTGGTCACCACCAGCGCCACGCCGCCGAACATCTGCGGCCGGAAGGCGCCGCACAGCCCCTCCGCCGGACCGCCGACCGAAATGGCGGTGGCGAAGCCCTCCGGATACATGGCGCGCACGGTCGGCGCATAGAGCGCGTGGCAGCCGGCCGAGGCCAGCTTGGCGGAGTCGCCGCTCTCGTCGCGCGGGTAGCGGTCGAAATCCTCGTGCGGGGCGAACTGGGTCGGGTTGACGAAGACGCTGGCGACCACCCGGTCGGCCAGTTCGCGACCGCGCCGCACCAGGCCCAGATGGCCGTCATGCAGCGCCCCCATGGTCGGCACCAGCGCGACGGTCAGCCCTTCTCGCCGCCAGGCCGCGACCTGGGCTCTCAGGTCCTCCACCGTCCTCAGGATCGGCAGCGGACTGGAGGTCTGGGCAGTGGTCGGCGTCATGGCGTCGGTCCTTGGCACAGCAAGATCGGGGGCACAGCGATATCGGGAGCGCAGCGAAACCGGGCGCTGGATAACCCGACGGACCGTTCCTGTCCAGAAAAGCTTTCCGCAGGACAGACTGTTGCCGGACCCTGAAGGTTCGGCATCCGCGGCGGGGAAGGTTGCGCCCCGCCGCGGAATGGATCAGCGCTTAATCGTGATGCCGACCAGATAGGCCAGGTTCGCCCAGGCCAGCAGCGTGGCCAGCAGGGCGGTGAAGGACGGAACGAAGACAACCGAACCGATGATGACGGCGAGCACAGCGACCAGCAGGCCGAGGGAGAGCAAAGCGATACGGGTGTCGTCCATCTGATTGGCTTTCCGAAGCGGGTGACAGGGATGGCCCCCCTAATACCGCATTGCAGCGCGAAGAGGGCTGATCTGCGTCAATCGACCGCGGATTCGCCAATCATATAAGCAATGCATAATGCATGTTTCGCGCGGCACACAACTGCCGGTGCCGGAAAGCAAAAAGGCTCCGGACTGTCGTCCGAAGCCTTTTTGTGATGGTGGGCGCGACAGGGATTGAACCTGTGACCCTTCGCGTGTGAAGCGAATGCTCTCCCGCTGAGCTACGCGCCCGAACCTTGAAACTCTTTTGCGTCGCGGCCGTTTTTCGTCGGCCCCGCCGCTGCGGTGGGCGGGTTTCTACGGCCTTCCCCACCGGGTGTCAAGCACCAGATTCATCCCCATCTTAAAAAAGATCAGCCGACCGCAGGAGCCCCGGACCGTGCCCCAGCCCAACCCCCGCCGCCTTCCCAATCCTGTCCGGGCAGCCCTGATGGCGGCCGGCCTGTCCCTTCCCCTGCTTCCCCTCGCCACCGCCATGGCGTCGGCGCAGCCGGTTAAGGCGACCTACCGTGTCTTCGTCGGCGGCGTCACCGCGCTGGACGTCGAAGCGATGCTGGACGTGACCGGCGACCGCTACCGGGTCGAGGTGTCGGCGGTGACCGGCGGTACCATCGGCCGCCTGTTCAGCTGGCGCACGGATTCGCTGACCGACGGCTATGTCCGCGGCGACGACCTGCGGCCGGCCAGCCACCGCCAGACCAGCCAGCTTCGCGGCGAACCGCGCAATGTCACCCTGACCTACGGGCCGCAGGGCGATGTCGCCGTCAGCGTCTCGCCGCCGCCGGAGAAGGACGACCGCGAACCGGTGCCGCCGGCGCTGCAGCGCGGCACTCTGGACCCGCTGAGCGCCGTGCTGGACCTGCTGTTCGCGGTGGGGGCGCGAGAAAGCTGCGACCGGTCGCTGCCGGTGTTCGACGGCCGCCGCCGCTATGACATGCTGTTCAGCGAGGTGGGTCGGCGCATCGTCGACCCGTCGCGCTACTCGGTCTTCGCCGGCGTGGCCCAGCAATGCCGGGTGACCTACAAGCCGGTGGCCGGCTATGCCCGGTCATCACCGGCCGGCCGATTCTGGCAGCGCAACGATCCGGCGGACCGGCCCCCGGTCGATCTGTGGCTGGCCCCGGTCGCCGCCGGCTATCCGCCCCTTCCGGTGCGGCTGGAGACGGACAGTGATTTCGGCAGCGTGGTGGTCCACCTGACCGGCGTCACGCCGCCAGCGGCAGACCGCCGGGCCGGTGCGATGCCGCAGCCGGCGCGCTGACCGCGCCGGCCGGCCGGACACCGGCGGGAGACCGGGTGTCCAGGATCATGTCGGACGGCGTGATGCCGGCCCGCCGCAGGGCCTCCGTCAGCGCCGGAACCGACGGCCAAAGGATGCGGCTGTCGAGTTCCAGCAGCGTGCCGTCCAGCAGCGCCGCATAGCCGCCCAGTTTGCCCATATGAACGATCCGAGCCATGCGAGAAACCATGGTGGAGTTCCTTCCCATCGGCCACCGCCGTGACGCCGGCCGGGCGGCGGCATGTCGCGCCGCCGCCCGGCCCGCAACCGGCAGGTTCTTGATTGCTTGTTGTGCCTGCCGGTTGCGGCCAGCGTCAGCAGCAGGATGGTGGCGATGAAGGTCAGCGGACCGACCATCAGGGCATCATCCTGCATCATGGCGCGTCCTCCCCCGGATCGACGTCCTGTCGCCCGGCGGAACCGGATCGACCCTAACAGCTTAGGGGCTTTACCGAGCCGGCACGCGGGTCCTGAGGGATACCGCTGCTGTCCAAAGGGATAGTATCAGTGTATGCGACCGTCCGTACCGCGTCCGGTACCGGCCTCTGCCCGATCGGTGGCGCTCAATCGGCGGAGGCCAGCCGGAGCAGCCCGTCCGGCAGATCGGCGAAGCGGTCCAGAATCAGGTCGGCGCCCAGTTCCTCCACCGGCATGCGGGGATAGCCGTAGCTCATGGCGACCACCGGCACGCCGGCCGACCGCGCCGCCTTCACGTCGTTGGCGTTGTCGCCGACCATCGCCGCCCGCGCAGGCGCCGTCCCCGCAGGCATCAACACGTCCAGCCGCTCCAGAACCCAGGTCAGATGGCGCCCGTCCGGCTTCTTCACCGCCAGCGTGTCCCCGCCGGCCACGGCGCCGAACAGCCCCTCCATCCCCAGCACACCCAGCAGTTTCCGGGTGATCCGCTCCGGCTTGTTGGTGCACAGCCCCAGCCGCACCCCCCGTCCGGCCAGCGCCGCCAGCGTTTCAATGACGTCGTCATAGAGCACCGGCGGCTCAGCGTCGTCGTAATAGGTATCGAGATAATGGCGCAGCACCGGCTGCACCGCCTCGTCCCCCAGCGGCGCGCCCGTCGCGGCGAAAGCCTGGCGCACCAGCATCGCCGACCCGTCGCCGACCATCGTCCGCACCTGCGCCTCGGTCAGGGCCGGGCGGCCGAACTCGGCCAGGGTGCGGTTCAGCACGCGCGTCATGTCGGGCGCGCTGTCGATCAGCGTTCCGTCGAGATCGAAGACGAGCGCCTGGAAAGGAAACGGCATTGAAAGCCCCGCGATCTGCCATCGGTTTGACGATGCCTCGTGGATACCACGGTCCGACGGCAGCCAACCACCCGGATGGGAACAACCCAGGGCCGACGACAGCCGGCGATTGCCAATGTTTCGGACAGAGCGCCTATTCCCGGCGTCCGGCGCAGCAGCCAGCGGGCGGCGGCGTGGATCTTCAGCCGGAACTGAATTGCGGGCTCTCAAAATATGGGAAAATTACGCGCTGGCTTGACCGGAGCGCCAAACAACAAACTTCCATCGGCGCACCAATGGACCATGCCCCACCGGGCATTTCAAACGCTTCAACTATTTGGGAAATTCAAAGGCTTGGCGCCTGCCAAGCAAGATGGCGGAGGGGATGGGACCTTCCACCAAACGCCCTATAAGCCTATGGAAGCATTGATATTCATAGCTTCTTAAGGTCCAACGTGTACCCCATACGTGTGCCCTATCGGCTTGGGAGTGGGTGTTGGATACGCGATATTTGGTGCAGCGTCGGCAGACTTGGTATGTCCGGGTAACAGTGCCTCCACGGCTTCGGAAGGCCGTAGGGAACACTCATATCGTGCGAACCCTGAAGACGCGGGATTTGGCAGAAGCCCAACGCCTGCGGCATGTAGCGGTTGCCCAGATCAAGGCGGAGCTAGACGCTATCGGTAAGGGCGAAGACGGTAGCGCCGTTGCCGCGGCCCTCATTTGGCGGAATGCGTGGATAGACTCCGATGCCACTGCCAAGGACGCCGACCACGAGCATACCGCCCAACAGGGCGTGGAACTCGCTATCGAAAGCCGGGCGGAAGAGATTGAAGCCACCCAGGGGCCAGAGGCCGCCAAGGACTTCTACAGGATCGCCACGAGCAAATCCCCACTGCTGTCCGAGACTCGCGACCTATGGCTTCCTGAAGCGAGCCGCACCATCACCAAGCAGACGGCACGGCAGTATGACTCGGACACGAACCGCTTCCTTGAATGGGCGACGAAAAAGCGTGTCCTATTGGTGTCGGACGTGAACAAGCGCCTAGCGGGCAGCTATGTGAGCGAAGCATTTCCCGACATAGCGGCAAAGACGATCAACCGGCACATATCTTCACTGTCTATGTGGTGGCGTTGGCAGGAACAGAAGGGGTTTATTGAGGTGAACCCGTGGCAAGGGCAGGTTCTGCGGGTGAAGGGCAAACGCGGGAACAAGGAAGAGAAGAGGCGGCCATACTCCGCCGACGAAATCTGCACCCTTCTTACTGGATTGAAGGGTCGGCCGTTGGATGCGCTTTTCCGGCTTGGCCTGTTCACGGGCGCCCGCTTGGATGAACTCTGTTCGCTTCAGGCGAAAGACGTGCTTGAACAGGAAGGCAGTTGGTGGCTGTCCATCACCGAAGGTAAGACGGAGAATGCCATCCGTTTGATCCCGGTCCATTCCGCAATAGAGCCGCTGGTGTTGACACTGAAGAAGGAAGCGACCACGGCCAAGGGCAACCCGGACGGTTGGCTCTTTCCAGACATTACACCGGGCGGTCCCGATAATAAGCGTTCATGGAACGTGTCGAAGAAGTTTACCAGGGAAAGGCGGAAGCTAGGCGTAGATACGCCGCAGACCGTATTCCACTCTACACGGATGAACCTTGCAGAAGCTTTAGAAGCTGGTGAAGTGCCCATATCGACTGCAAAGCTTATTATTGGGCACGAGCGCGGAGACTTGACGTTTGGCGGTTACTCAAAGGGCGAGTATGTGAATTTGAAAGCCGCTATAGAGAAGGCTGTGTTCCCTGTTGGTATCCTGCCCTTGGTCTGAAACGGGGCACCGCGCCTCCCCCTGGTGGGGGCCGATTTACGAAGTGGCCCTCCCCTCTGGGGAACCGAAGATCGAAGGGGGCGGAAGTCCCTTGGAAAAATCTTGGAAAACTCGGCGTTATCGGCGGTCGGAACACCAACAAAACAACCGACCTTTAACCCCATTCTTTGAAGTCAGGTTTCTGAGAGGGCCGGGGGTAGCTGGGAGTCTCGTAACTTCCTGTAGAAACCGGCTTCCAAAGTAAGATCAAAGTTGCTAGCTTATGTAGTATATATATTGCCTACGAGGACAACATGGGTCAGTTAACTAATGAGCAAAGACGCTTCCTTCTAGATCAAAAAATACCGCTGAGCATGGTATTCGATGCAACAGGAATGAAGCGCTCTGAATACAAGGAGGCAATGAAATCTCTCAACAAGCATTTTGCATTTGGTGTATCCCCATGTGAAAAGGGCGGACATACTTTAAGATCCCGTGCCGGGAATTGCATCCAGTGCGACACAGCGAATATCGCGTTTCAAAAAAGAAGCTATAAAGACGGCCATGTTTATCTCGCAGGCTCTCCCTCAAAGAAAACACTGAAAGTAGGCGTTACTTCTGACATGGAGCCAAGGATAAAAATACTAAACCACTATAGATATGGCGACGCGAATGATTGGGAATACCTAATTTCAGCCAAAACTGAAAAAGCTGGTGATGTTGAATTCAGTATACATGCTGCATTGGTAGATTATTCAGTTGAAGGACATTATTATAGAGAAGGGAAAAAGACACAGTGTTATGAGCTATTTAGTTGCGGATATGTAACTGCGCGTTCGGCTATGGTGGATATTATGACAGAAAAATCCTTTAAGGTTCATTCTCCAGAGAGTCGTTCATTAAAAGTTTACTGGTAAAGTTCGGTGAAGGGGCATGTGTTCTAGAGCATTTCGCCCCTTCTCAAAACGTTAGCTACGCGCTTTCAAGGATGCGGTAGACGCTGGCACGGCCGATCCCGAGTCGCTTGGCTATCTCACTGGCCCCCACGCCCTGCGCCTTCAAAGCCATTACGTCTTCGGCCTTAGCCTGTGCCGTGGGCTTCCTGCCCTTATACTTCCCCTCAGCCTTGGCCTTAGCGATACCCTCCCGCTGGCGTTCAAGCATGATGTCCCGCTCAAACTCTGCCACGCCGCTAAGGACGGTCAGCATCAGCTTGCCCGTGGGGGTGCTGGTGTCGATGCCCATGTTCAGGATGCGCAGGGAAGCGCCCTTGGCCTTCAGGGCGTCGAGGATCGTCATCAGGTGGGCGACGGAGCGGGCCAAGCGGTCGAGCTTCGTCACTACGAGGGCATCCCCTTCGCGGATGAAGTCGAGGGCGATGGCAAGCTGTTCCCGGTTCGCCACGTCCACAGAGGACACCTGTTCCTGAAACAGCCTCTCGCACCCTGCCGCCTGAAGGTCGCGGGCCTGTGCCTCAATGCCGGCTTTCTGATCAAGGGTGCTGGTGCGAGCGTAGCCGATCAACATGGCCTGTTCCGTCCTTGGTGTCTCAATGAACCCTTAGACGTTATCGCCCCACCGTCCCAAAATGGCAAGAGGTATTTCATTGGGACGGCTTAGGCGTGGGCGTGAGACGACTCGCTAGGGCACGGCCTATTGGAACAAACCGTCGCATCCTTAGGATCATCCAGCATGGACGTGAGAGCAGAACGGCTTGCAGCATAGGCTTTCGCTCTCCGTTATACGCGAGTATTCAGCAGCACAGTCAACTTCCGCTCTTTTGCTGCCTCTTTCGATACGTTAAGCTGCCCGGCATCTTCAAAAGGGGCAGAGAATGGCCGCAGCTAAGATTAAAGATGCCGACGCAGTAGATCAGATCGAAGTTGGAAAGATGCGGAAGCTGACTGTACAGAACTTCCGCGCAATCGGCGCAACGCCAGTCACCATTGATCTTGATACCATTGTAGTTCTTGTCGGGCCTAATAACGCAGGGAAAAGCTCTATACTTCGAGCTTATGAAGTAGCCATGTCCGAGGGGTCAAGCGCCGGCAAGCTTACGCTTGATGAGTTTCCGAATGGCAATATCGATCCAAAGAACCTGCCAATCATTGAGATTGAAACGGAAGTTGTTGGTGATCCACCAGCCAAAAAGTGGGTGACCGAGATTGACGGCAGGAAGGTGGTCCGCGAACGGTGGGTTTGGGAGACACCTGGGCCGGGTAAGCGGCAAGGGTGGAACACGGAGTTGCCGGATGGCGGTGGCTGGGACGATAAAAACGTCCCCTGGGGCGCCGCCAATGTTGCTAACTCACGTCGGCCACAGCCCCACGCAGTCAAAGCATTTGATTCACCCGAAGATCAAGCAAAGCAGATTAACAGTATCGTGCTCGCGTTGATCGAAGAAAGGGCACTAAGCATCGAAACAAGCGACGGAAGCGGCGAGAGTGAGTTTAGGCAGTTATCGCAGAGGCTCCGGGAATTTCAAGAGCGGGTCGTTTCACATGCACGCGTGGATATCGAAGAATTCGAAAATAAACTGACGGAGATGGTTGCGGGCATCTTTGCTGAACATGTAGTCACGTTTGAACCTGTACCGGCCGCAACAGAGAAAATAAAACTGTTTTCTAGCAACCGCCTTTTGGTAGGACGGAAAGACGGATACAGAAGCCCGTTGGAATTGCAGGGCAGTGGGGCCAGAAGAACGTTGCTGTGGTCTGTTCTGCGTATTGTCTCCGAAAACGGGGAGAAGGCACAGGCGCGTCCCCACCTTTTGCTCATAGACGAGCCGGAACTCTGTCTGCACCCGAATGCAGTTAGAGAGGCTTGCCGTGTCCTCTATGACCTCGCTGAGAATGCCGGTTGGCAGGTGATGGTCACGACGCACCATCCTGCATTTATCGACCTTGGGCGCGATAACAAGACCATTGTCAGGGTAGAGCGAAATGCAGCGGGGACGATTTCGGGCACGACCCTATTTAAACCGGCAACTGCAAATCTGAGTGTTTCGGATCGTGAGAACCTCCAACTATTGAACATCTATGATCCCTATGTAGGGGAGATGTTCTTTGGCGGCAATATTATCGTTGTCGAGGGCGATACAGAATATTCAGCGCTCCGCCATGTGGCATCAGAGCTAATTAAGCTTGGCGACGCAAGTCCGATACCTTGTGAACTCTTAAAGAATATGCACGTCGTGAAAGCAAGGGGTAAGTTCACGATTGTTTCGCTGTGTAAGATACTAAACCATTTTGGCACGAGGTATAGTGTTCTCCATGACGCGGATACTCCAACAATCACGATTGTCAAAGACGGCGAGAGCAAGGAACAGAAAAACTCAGCGTGGACCGCAAACACTGACATTATGACGGAGGTGAATGCCGCTCCTGACCCAACAAGAATTAGACTGATTGCCTCCGTCCCAAATTTTGAATCAGCCTATCTTGATTACGAGGCAAAAAAAGATAAGCCATATACTGCGGTGAAACGCATAGCTGCGGACAAAGACGCGTGGGCAAAAGTCGAAATGCTTCTCCACTGCCTTCTGAATCATGACGAGCCCCTTCCTACAGGGGCGCAGCCCACGCACCACATGCTCGCGCTCCACGAGGCGAACGCTATGGATTTCATGCTGTGACGCCGTGGCGTAGGTTGTAATCGGGTGCAACTTGCATCCCCCTGTGTGCGTCGGCCGGAAACACCCCTTCCGACGCGCTCGGGTGCGCTTACATCGCCGATGCTGTTGGCTTCGCCGCTCCCCATTGCTTCGCAGCCCATTGAACCCCTTTGGGCGTCCAGAGAGTCTGGTACTGCACCCGGTCATTTACCGTTGTGGTCTTCACCTCAAAGTAGCCGCGCCGCTGGTAGCGCTCATTAGGCATCAGGCAGCCGCTTCCCCCCTTCGAGCGGTGGAGTA
The DNA here is from genome assembly GCF_003115935.1 of Azospirillum sp. TSH20. NCBI lineage: Bacteria > Pseudomonadati > Pseudomonadota > Alphaproteobacteria > Rhodospirillales > Azospirillaceae > Azospirillum > Azospirillum sp. TSH20. The sequence goes on along the minus strand of NZ_LGQU01000138.1, from coordinate 20,395 downwards.
CGTGGTGGGCAAGAAGCTCACTGACAAGCTCACGTTCCTTGCGACCGATGGTTTTCGCAAGGGTCCGTGTGTTGGTTAGGCCAGAGGCATCGGCATAGTTGTTGTAGAACTCTACCTTGGGAACGGCTTCAGCAAGGCGTTGCTCCGTAATCTGCCGCTGTTCGTACTCCGCAGCCCAAGCCCGAGCCGCTTCCGCCGGATTGGCGAAGTTGGGAAGCTGGGGGACCACTGAAGCCGGCCCCAGATCACCACGGCGGTATGCTGCAAACACCCGCACCAACGCAGCCCGAACCTCTTTTGCCCTCTCCGTACGGGAGAATACCGCTACCAACAGGGCTTGTTCTTCATTCAGGTAAAAGGCCTTGCCAGGGCGTCCACCAAGGCGGCCGGGGTTCGCGTCCACCGAACGCAAACTGCCGAAGCCTTCCAGTTCCGCCCGGTTCGGCTCAATTACATTGGCGCGAATGTCGCGGAGGCGGGCCATCCCCAATGCTTCCGCTAAGTCGGTATCCAGCACGTACGGTTCGTCATCAATCTTTGTTACGTTAATCAGGTCACTCATGTTCGTTTCTTTCTTTTAAATAGGTGTTTTAGGAATGAGTCTAGATGCTGCATCACTCTGCCGAAGCTGCTCATTCAGCTTCTTGCGGTGTCGCCCTTAGGTTTGCCTAAAAGCACATACGGCCAGCCCCCCACTCATCCGGATCAACAGGAAGGCACAGGCTGGCCGTAGGAATGCGGTAGAGTCGGCAAAGGGTGGAAGTGAAGGGGGAATTAGCCTGCCGGCTTCGTCTCCCCCTTGATCCACTTCATCAGCCCTTCAGCTACCTGGGCGATCCGAAGGAACTCACCCCGAATGAACTCCGAGGCCTGGGGCGCTATGGGCGCGTCACGGTTGGTCAGGGCGTTGGCAGCCATGCTCACGGCGCTATCGGTGCAATCGGTATCCACAGCACCAAAGCCGGCTTTCAGCGTCCATACCAGTTCGCGAGCTTGGGCTTCATCTCCATGGGTCATGCCAACAAGGTCGTAGATCAAGCAGGGGGTGCGGGTGCGGAGAAGTTCATTCAGTTGGAAAGCCGTACCGCAAACACCAGCAAGGCCCTGACCGCATGGGCTTTCCAAGGTCAGTAAGGCGGTTCAGCATCTTCGCAATGGCATCGGTACGCTTGGTCACGGCGGCATTTCTTCGGCAAAGTTCAGGTGTCCACGCAGGAACCTCTAGGCTGCCTGCCATTAGACGTTTACTCTCCAGTACATTGCCAAAATTGGAAGGAGGTCTTTCGCAATTTGCCTCCGACCTCGACAATGCCGAGTTCGTCCAGAGCCTCACTGAAAACGGAATGTTCCCGCACATCCTTGTTGAAATTCTCGGGCTTCATGCCAATTGCTTGCGCAACCTCCTTGAACCGCACCTTGGCGCCTGCCTGAACGACTTTTGCCATTTCCGTCAGGTAGGCAATCGCCTTTGCGACATACCCAGTCAACTTCAGCCCCTCAGGTCGCCACGGCCTCACCCTCGCACCTGGGAACGCTTCCGCTAGCGCCCCTTTAAAGTCATGGCGGCTATCGCCGATGACGTAGGCGTTGGTGGGCGGGCAACCGTCACCCACACAGCGACGCACGGAAGCCCGGCAGAGGGCCTGTAGGAGATGGTGCATCGTCTCCCCCATCTTCACCCGCGCCAGCGCCTCCGCGCTCACAGAGGCGTCAGATGCCCGCTGATCGGCAACGGATCGCTTCAGGGCCTCATACTGTGCGGTGCCGTAGAACAGCGTTCCGGCAAGGATCACGTTCGGCCGATCCACGTAGGCGTTGGTTGCCATGTGGTTGCCCCACGTCAGGAAGGCTACATCCACGTCGGCTGCCTGTAGGTGCTGGCGAATCAGCCGCTCATAATCGCCGCCGGTCGGATCGGGATTGTGGACGATGACCAACCAAGGTTCCTGTGGCTTCGTCAGGACCATGCGGGCGACCTCCTTGCACAGTTCGTCTCCGTGGTTAGAGAAGGAGGATTTCCCACCCCCTTTGTCCCATAGATGGACGGTGAGGTTGTCGTACCGCTTCACAGCCGATTGGAGCCTCGCCAGCAGGCCACGGGCTTCCATGTCGTCATAGGTGGCCCGGACACGCCCCGACGCATCCAGAATGAGCATGGGGGCCATATCGGGCGGAAGGCTGTCCCGGTAATCCACCAAGGCCCATCCGTCCCGGTTGCCGCATCGGACGCTGACTGTTCGCCCCGACAGGTGCCACAGATCGGCTGCTGCATCCTTCAGCCTTGTGGGTGCCCTCCGCCCCATTGCCCGCATCACCTTCGGAAGCCCAATGCCGAACTCCGCCGCGAAGTCGGGAACGGTGTAGGTGCTGTTGTCGGGTAGCCCCTCGACCTCATTCACCGTCGCCATGATCCGGGCGCGTAAGTCCGGGTTGATGGTGGACAGGGTTTCCAGCAGGCCGGCAATGATGTTGGTGTTCAGCACCACGGCACGGGCAGGAAGGAACGACTCATCCCACACCCGAACCGCCCTTGGCCTGCCCTGGTAGAAGAAGGCGGAAGCATCGGACAGCCGGCGGCCCCGCATTCGCTCCAAACGCTGGTGGGTCGTTACCAACACCTGAGCCTCTTGGGGCACCGGATGACCAAGGGCGTTCAAGGCGGGGTCGCTGGTCATGACCGCAACGGCGGTAGGCGGCAGAACCCCGAAAGCGTTCATGCCCTGTACGAAGCTGCGGACCTCTTCCAGCCGACCAAGGCAGATCAGCACCCCAACACCGGCATGGGCAGGGGAGCGGACAAGGTTGCGGACAAAGGCGTAGAGGGTTTGGGTCTTGCCTACCCCTGGGTCCAGGGACGACAGGTAGAGGGACGGAAGGGCCGTACCAGCCGCCATTGCCTCCATAGCCTTGGCCTGATCGGAAAGAGCCTCCCACATAGAGCGGCTAGGGCTATGGCCCACCGAAGTGAAATACTCCTTCAAACAATCAATCGTGATAGTAGAAAGCGAACCACATTCATGGTCCATAGGGCATAGTAGTGCATTGTCCGCAGCCGCATCGGCCGGGAGATCGGTAGGTTCCATAGTTTTCCTGTTAAGTTTAGTTGGTAAAATTAAAGGGGAAGGCTCTCTCTTTATCTAATAGAGACATCCCCCTTGTTTTCTTAACGGCGCTTCAGAACAGCTTCAATGTGTCCAGCTCATAAATTACCAGACGCCTTTAATCCGAAGGTCTGCAAGGATGCGGAGAAGGTCTTCTTTGGTGGTATTGAAAAATTTTACCTCTAATTCACGAAAGACATCCGCTCTCTTTTGGTAAGCGGAAGCTTCAGCCTTCAGGCGCTCTTCGAACGTCTGTTCTGCCTTCTCTACGTTTATAAGCTGGTTGCCAGGGCACAGTGCATATTTCGGCGGAAAGCACCCAGTAGGAACGGCGGAAAGCGCCCGGGCAGAACGGTGAAAGCGCCCACCCGTTTCGGTGAATTCGCCCACCCGTAGGGGTGGTGGTGTCGGGGTCCGAACCAGCCTTTGGCATCCCCATGATCTTTCCACGGCACAGGCCAAGGAGGATCGGGATGCCCCGAGCGAGGTCGGACATGCGGCGGATCAGAGAAGTCCTTCGTCTGCGGGATGAGTTCGGCGCCAGCCAACGGCAGATTGCCGATGCCTGCCGGCTGCCGCGCAGCACCGTGCGCGATTACCTGGATCGGCTACGGGCCTCCGGGCTGCGGTACGCGGATGTGCTGGGGTGGACGGACGTCGAGTTGGAGGAGCGGCTGTTCCCGCCTCCGGTCACGTCGGCGCGCCCGGTGCCCGACTGGCGACACATCAGCCGTGAACTCAGCCGCCGTGGCGTAACGCTGCGGCTGCTGTGGGAGGAATACCTGGAGGTCCATCCCGGCGGCTATCGTTACACCCAATTCGTTCAGCATTTCCGGGCATGGCAGGGTGCCCATGCCGAGCCGCGTCTGCGCCGGGAGCATCGGCCGGGGGCGGCGATCGAGGTTGATTACGCCGGGATGACGCTGAGCGTCGGGCTCGGCGCCGAGGCGCGGCAGGCCCAGGTGTTTGTCGCCTGTCTGCCGTATTCGGGCTACGTCTATGCCGAGGCGACCTGGACCCAGCAGGCGGAGGAGTGGCTGGCCTCCCACGTCCGGCTGTTCGAACATCTGGGCGGCGTGCCGGGCAAGCTGGTGCCGGATAATCTCAAGGTCGGCGTCAGCCACGCCTCCTTCTACGATCCGGCGATCAACCCGGCTTATCACGATCTCGCCCGGCATTACCGCACCGCCGTTCTGCCGGCCCGGGTGAGGCGCCCACGCGATAAGCCCAGCGCCGAGAACGGTGTGCAGCAGGTCGAGCGGCGGGTGCTGGCTCCGTTGCGCGATACGCTCTTCGCCACGTTAGACGCCGCCAACGCGGCCTTGCGCGACAAGCTGGCCGCCCTCAACGCCGCTCCCTTGAGCCGCAGGCCACAGGACACGCGCGCCGGCCTGTTCGCCACCGAGGAGAAGCCGACCCTGCGCCCCTTGCCGCCGGAACGCTTCGTGCCCGGCACCTGGGCTCGCCACAAGGTGCCGCCCGACTATCATCTCGCCCTCGACGGCGGCGTCTACTCGGTTCCCCACACGCTGATCGGCAAGACGGTCGACGTGCACAGCACCGCCTGCGTGATCAGCGTCTTTCTGCGCGGCAAGCGGATGGCCTGCCATGTCCGGCGGCAGGATGGCGCCACCGTGACGCTGGACGCCCATCGCCCCGCCAACCACCGGGCCGTCACCCGCTTCACCCCCGACGCCATCCAGGCCGACTTGGCCGCCATCGGCCCGGCCGCCGCGCTGCTGTTCGCGCGCATCCTGGCCGGCGCCGATCATCCCGAACAGGCGGTGCGGGCTGGGATCGGCCTGATCCGTCTGGCCGCCACCCATGGCACCGACCGGCTGGAGCAAGCCTGCCAGGCGGCCCTGGAGGCCAACGTCGGATCCTACCGCTACGTCCAGCGCTGGTTGGCGGCGCCCCCCGCCACGGCGGCGGACCCGGCCGGTGCTGGCGAGCACGCCAATCTGCGCGGCCCTTCCTACTACCACTGACGGAGACACGATGATGAAGCACGTCAACCACGAGCGGTTGCGCCAGTTGCGTCTGTACGGCATGGCCAAGGGGCTGGAGGCGTTGGAGCGTCTGCCCGACCGCGGCCAACTGGCCTTCGACGAGCAGTTGGGCACCTTGATCGAACGCGAGGCGGCGGAGCGGGCCAACACCGCGCTCGCCAGCCGGCTGAAACGCGCCCGGCTGCGCCAGACGGCCTGCCTGGAGGACCTCGACCTGCGCACCCCGCGTGGGCTCGATCGCGGTATTGTGCGCGAGTTGGCCACCGGGCGTTGGGTGACGGAGAACCGGCCGGTTCTGATCACCGGCCCGACCGGGATCGGCAAGACCTGGCTGGCCTGTGCACTCGGCAACCAGGCGGCGCGGGAAGGCCACAGCGTACTCTACACCCGGCTGACCCGCCTGCTGGACGATCTGGCCACCGCCCGCCTGGACGGTTCGCTCGCCCGGCTGCTGCGACGGATCGCCCGGCTCGACCTGCTGATCCTGGATGACTGGGCGATGACCGAGCTGACCGCGGCTCAGCGCCTGGACCTGATGGAGGTGATCGACGACCGCCACGATCGGGCCGCAACCATGCTGGCCACCCAAGTTCCCGTGGCCAACTGGCATCGCCTCATCGGCGATGCCACCTACGCCGACGCCATCCTCGACCGCCTCGTGCACCGGGCCTACCGCATCGATCTGCATGGCGACTCCATGCGCCGCACCAAGGCCGATGCCGCCAGCGAAACCCCCGACACCTAAGGCAGGTGCTTGGCAACCAAACACACAACCTTCATAACGTAAATCCAGGGTTCGGCCCCGGCACCCACCAGCTTTCAATTCGGGTGGGCGGTTTCGCCGAAACGGTGGGCGCTTTCAACCGAAACGCCTGGGCGAATTCGCCGAAATACGCAGCACAGTGCATTCGCTCGATTGACCGTAGCCTCAGCCGTCATTCCGTACGCTTCGGCCGCCCTGGTCAGCTTGTTCGCAGCCACATCCCGTTCATGTTCCGCCCCCCGCTCGGCAAGAGCGTGGATGCGCAGGACGTGTTCAGCGTCACGCTGGGTGAACTCGGGTGCAGGCTCCTTAGGACGCTTGGTCGCGAACGTCTGAAGGAAGGCGTCAATGCCGCCATCAAAAGTGCGGAGGTCCGCATCTTCGGACAGCTTCGCGACGCGCATATAGGCAGCAGCTTGGCGATAGCTGCACCGGCAGTTCGCCTGCACCCAGTCCTTGAACGTCCCGTGCAGGCACTGGTCCTTGGCCTTCAACAGCGCCTCGCCAGCCCGCTTCGCCTCCAAGAGCATTCCCTTGGCGTGGTGTTGGGTCTGGGCGTGGGCGTCATTCACTTCGCGGGCCAGGAATGACAGGTCTACGATGATAGTCGGCAGCATCTTTCGATCCCTCAGAGTGCGTGGTTCTCTAAGGGTGGGGGGATTAATTTGGTTGGTGGCCGAAACGGCTAGAAGTATGCCGACTAATGGTAGTCAGAAAGATTATTGGACGCTATATGCTGCGCTCTAATGCTAAATAAGAGGCTTCAGACCTTAGGCCCTCTCAGTCACGCCAGCGCCACCAAGGCCGCATTGTCCGCAGCAAGCCGCAGGGCTTCCGCGAAGGTCTGAGGAACCCTGAAGGCCGGGGCAGCCGGGACCAGATCACCGCGGCGATACGCGGCGAACACCCGGACCAAGGTTGCCCGAACCTCCTTCGCCTTTTCCGTCCGGGAGAACATGGCGACCAAAAGGGCCTGTTCCTCGTTCAGATAGTAGGCTTTGCCAGGGCGGCCACCCTCGGGACCGGGGTTCGCCGTACGGCACGGCAAACCTCCGAAGCCTTCCAGTTCCGCGGCGTTACGGTTGATCAACTCCCGGATAACTCGGGGCCGCTCCATACCAAGGGCCGCCGCAAGCTCCGTGTCCAGAACACGGGGTTCACCTTCAACGGCGGTAACGCAAATCAGGTCGTTCATGGTCCGGGAGTCCTTCAGGAAGCCCGCAGGCGACTCGCTGAAGGCTCTTGGCGCTAGTGTGGCTACATGGGTGGCGGGCGATGGTGGGGACGCTGTAGCGAGTCGCTGGGAACGCCTAGAGGGTTCTCCATTTCTTCCGCCCTCCTTCACAGACGAGGGGTATAGGCGCCGCCGCAGATGGAACGAAAATCTTCTATAGGTGTTGGCCTATTTGTCTAACAGGAGGGTTTTTCATGCACTTTGAGTTGCAAACCCTAGCGTACTGCCCAATAGGCAATGATGAAGAATGTGCAAAAATCCTCGAAGAAGCTGCAAAAGACGTTGCAGAAAAGCTAAAAGCTGCCGGCTTTGGCTATGTGTTAGAAGTCCGTGACATACGTAGAGGAACGCGATTATTCCGCAGTATAGCAGGCGGACCAATTGGCAAAGAAGATCTGTGAAGATTTTCTGTTGTACGCGTTAGAGCTATGATCTTCCCCTGATCGTCGGTTATTGTGAAAGTGTCAGCATAGTTTTTCTGTTTACAGCACCGGAGCCGTCGGGCAGACGCCATTTGGTAGAGAACGTACGTGCCCCACTCAGTGGAGCGTAGCCTCTGTAATCTCTCGCTCTTTCAGAGCCAGCTTGGCGCGGTAGTAGAGGGTGAGGGCCGCCGCCTCCTCTGGACACATCTCAGTGGCAGCATCCTGGGCCTCTACGTCTTCAAGGGCGAGGGCGAGGGGCGTGGAACTAGATGACCGCCTGGGCATGGATTAGCCTCAGTGTGTAGGTTGAACGGCGCCCTTCTATCACACCACAAGACGAAACAAAGACCCACTTAGGGGAACCTCTTAGTTCTCTATGGTGGGAGCTTTGCAAGCGAGCGCGGTTATCGGTTCTGTGGCAGTTTGCCGTCGGAGGGGCATACGCCGGCTCAGATTTCCGCAGGGGGCACTGGGTTGTTCTGGTAGGTACTGTGTAGCTACCGAGATAGCGGCGCTTGTCACACCGGTTCGTGAAGCCGCAGCAGGCTGTCGGTGCAGGCAAAGCACCAACATCAACCACGCCGCCCTTTAGCCCCCATTTGCGAAGTGCCTTTTCCAAGAGGGCCGGCGGCTGGTGGTTCCATCTAGAGTCCCAACCCTCCCCTGCATCGGCATAGCGCCCGCTCAGAAGCCCGCAGGTTATGCCCTGATCCGTTTCCGCAGACCAGCTACAAGGCAGCGGTGCTTGTAAAGGCACAGCGGGCCTAGAGGCGGAGGCGGAGGCGGAGGCGGAGGCGGAGGCGGAGGAACCGACATCAACCACAGCGACCTTCAACCCCCTTTTGTAAAATGCCTTTCCAAAGACGACCTGGGGCTGTTGGTTCCATCGGAATCACTGTAACTGCTAAATCACTGTAACTGCTAAGTCCGGCTTATCCGTGGTCGTTGGGCCGGTAAATAGCTGTACCTTAAAGTAGAGGGGCGGAGGGGCCTCTGTACCCATTCTCCGCCCTTATGCAGCTGCACATCTAGAAGATGCCGCATATCCAAAGATCAATGCGCCCTCTGACCATTTGCGTCTTCCAAGCTTCGACGCTTCACGCCCTTTCGGCCCGTTGGAGACATTGCCGCCAATATAGCTAAGCGTCTTGCAACGTCATCGATCCTCATATCGAGCATCCGTCTAAGATGTGGCGAGGTTTCTGCCTTCACTATTAATGACTCCTGCTCAAGCTTCAGCAATAGCTTTTCGAGCCTTCTACATTCATCCGCGGAGTAGGCAGTGTAGCCACCGCTTATAGGAACCATACCCCCCTCCCATACATTTGAATTTCTATGAAACATCAGTCTCTGAACATTCCGCCAGACGCAGGAGTGGGCTGGGGGTAGCACGGGAGCACGTTATTCCAGCCCCAAATTGGGAGCATGGCTTTCGATCAGCCTTCAGCCTGACAGTGCCCTTGGTCGTCCAAGGCAGAGGGGTAGTTGGATAAGCGAGGGCATAATAACTTGTGCCCTCTCAGAAGCCCGCAGGTGACTCACTGAGTCGCCCCCGCAGCCTGTCAGCTACCAGGGTAGCGGCGCCGGCTAGGACCGCTGTATCGAGTCGCTAGGGAGCTTTACAAACACTGCAGCGCACAGGGTCAAATTGGGAGCTTTTGCCGTCCGCCGAGGACCAGACGGAGGGGCAAACGTGTACCCCATGCGTGTGCCCTATGGCGCATTTTTTTAGCATCAACTATTTGGGAAAATCAACGGCTTGGCACCTGCCAAGCAAGGTGGCGGAGGGGATGGGATTCGAACCCACGATAGGGCTTTAAACCCTATGACGGTTTAGCAAACCGTTGCCTTCAGCCACTCGGCCACCCCTCCAGCCAGTGCGGTTGCCCGTGGGGCATCGCTGGCGTGGGGAGGGTTCTAGCGGCCGGCCGTAGCCTTGTCAACGCTTACGGAGGCACAAATCCGCTTTTCCCGAAAATCGACAGAGAAGGACAAATCTGTATAAAATTTTAGGTGCTTTTTAACGGAAGGAGGATATGATGCCACCATGAGCAATAAAAAGCCTGGGTGACGCACAACTCGGTCGCGCGGGGGTTTCGCGAAGGCCCGCCCCGCCGGACAGTGACGCCGCACCCCGTCGCCGTGGAGGATGCCATGACCCTGTCACGCCGTTGCGCCGAAACGCTGATCGACCTCGTCGAGATCAAGCTGAGCTGCCTGGAGATCACCGACCGCGAGGACCAGCGCGAAAAGGAACTGCTGCAGCGCTGCGTGCAGGAACTGAACGCCGAACTGCGCGGAGAAAACGGTGCGCTCGCCAATTTCGCGGCGCCCAAGCGGCGCGGCCGGCGGCCCAAGCATCTGCAGTTCCACGAACTGCACGTCGCCTGAATTGCCGTCCGCCGCCTGATCGGCCGCGATTCCGCCTCACCCCAATGCCGGTTCCTCCGCCAGGGCCGGCTGCATGGCCGGCGCCTCGCGCGGCAGCAGGATGGTGAAGCGGGTGCCCTGCCCCGGCCAGGACTGCACCGACACGGTGCCGCCGAGCGGGCCGGTGACGGTATTGAACACGATGTGCAGCCCGAGGCCGGAGCCGCCCTGCCCGCGCTTGGTGGTGAAGAAGGGGTCGAAGACCTTCGACAGATGTTCCGGCGCGATGCCGACGCCGTCGTCGATGAAGTCGATCCGCACCTTGTCGGACCCGTCCGGCTGGGCGGTGATCCTGATCGTGCCGGACGGCGTCTCCGACAGGCGCTCGCCGTCGCCATAGGCGTGGACGACGGCGTTGATGACCAGATTGGTCAGCACCTGCCCCAGCGCGCCGGGAAAGCTGTCCATCGTCAGCTCGTCGTCGCACTCCACCGCCACCTTCAGATTGGTGCGCTTCAGGCGGGGCCGCAGCGAGAACAGCAGTTCGCGGATATAGCTGCCCAGCTCGAACACCCGCCGGTCGCCGGAGGATTGGTCGACCGCCACCTGCTTGAAGCTCTGCACCAGCGACGCCGCGCGGTCCATGTTGGCCATCAGCAGACGGCTGCTTTCGCTCAAGCCATCCAGGAACTCCAGGAAATCCGAGCGCCGCAGCGTGTTGCCGGCGAAGCGGTCGCGCAGGGCCTGCGCCTGTTCGCCGATGTGGCTGGCGGCGGTCAGGCCGATGCCGATCGGCGTGTTGATCTCGTGCGCCACCCCGGCCACCAGCTGGCCCAACGACGCCATGGTCTCCGCCTGGATCAGGCTTTCCTGTGCCTCGCGCAGGTCGGCCAGCGCCTGTTCGGCCTCTTCCCTGGCCTGGATCATCGCCGACTCGGCGGCCTTGCGGTCGGTGATGTCGTAGAGCCAGGTCAGCAGCGCCGATTCGCCGTCCAGTTCGATGCTGTTCCACGAGGACAGCACCCAGACGATGCTGCCATCCGGCCGGCGGAAGCGGAGTTCGGCATTGCGGAAGGCGCCCTCGCGGTCGAATCGGGCGATCAGCGCCTCGCGGTCGGCGGGGTCGGCATAGAGGTCCGCCACCGGCGAGCGCATCAGCTCCGCCCGGTCGCGCCCCATCAGCCGCACGGACTGGGCGTTGCAGAACAGCCAGCGGCCGTCGCGGGTGGTGACGTTCACCGCGATCGGCGCCGCCTCCATGATCTTCAGCAGCCGTTCCTCGCTGGCGCGCAGCCGCTCTTCCTGCCGGCGCGCCTCGGTGATGTCGGTCATGATGCCGGCATAGCGCACCGCCCGGCCGGTCTTGTCGCGAAAGGCGCGGCCCTTCGCGGCGATCCACACCCAGCCGCCGGCCTCGTGGCGCAGGCGGTAGGAATAGGCGTAGGCCGACGTCTCCCCCGCCAGATGCGAGGCGATGTGGGCCAGCACCCGGTCGCGGTCTTCCGCGTGCAGCCGCCGTTCCCAGAAGTCGGGCGGCATGGGCGGCCGGCTGCGATAGCCCAGTATCCGCGGAAAGGTGTCCGACCACCAGCAGAGGTGCCGGCCACCAGATCGGCGTCCCACACCGCGGCCCCGGTCGCCTCCAGCGCCATTTCCAGCCGCTCGCCGATCTCCGGTTCGTGGAGGGGCGCCGCCGCGACCCTGCCGGGCCCGGTACCGGAACCAGTGCCCGACATGACCGGCGAACGGCCGTCCATCCGGCGCCCGGCATACCGGCCCAGCAGCACCCCGAGCAGACCGCCGACCGCACCAGCCGCCAGCGCCACCATCACCGGCTCCGCCGCCATGGTTCCTCCACCGTTTCCAGCACTGTGGCGATGGAAACCGGGAAAATTCAACTGCGGCTTTGCCGTACAGACGGACAGTACCCAAGAAAAAAGCCCCTCCGCCGGGCGGAGAGGCTTTCTTTCGGACAGGGCGGGGATTTCGCCCCGCCAACAGGCTGTGGCCGCTTAGCCTTTCAGCTTCTTGGTCAGGATTTCGTTGACCATGGCCGGGTTGGCCTTGCCCTGGGTCGCCTTCATCACCTGACCGACGAAGAAGCCGAACAGCTTGTCCTTGCCGCTGCGGAACTCCGCCACCTTGTCGGGGTTGGCGGCCAGAACGGCGTCGATCGAGCCTTCGATGGCGCTGGTGTCGGTGACCTGGCGCAGCCCCTTCTTCTCGACGATGTCGGCGGCCTTCTCGCCGGTCTCGAACATCGTCTCGAACACTTCCTTGGCGATGCGCCCGGAGATGGTGTTGTCGGCGATCAGGTCGATCAGGCCGCCGAGATTCTCGGCCGACACCGGGCTCTCCTCGATCTCCTTGCCGGCCTTGTTCAGATAGCCGAACAGTTCGCCGGTGACCCAGTTGGAGGCCAGTTTCGGATCGCGGCCCTTGGCCACCGCCTCGAAATAGTCGGCCTTCGACTTCTCCGAAACCAGCACGCCGGCGTCATAGACCGACAGCTTGTAGTCCTCGATGAAGCGGGCTTTCTTGTCGTCCGGCAGTTCGGGCAGCGTCTTCTTGATGTCCTCCACCCACGCCGCGTCGAGTTCCAGCGGCAGCAGGTCGGGGTCGGGGAAATAGCGGTAGTCGTGCGCCTCTTCCTTCGACCGCATGGAGCGGGTCACGAACTTGGTCGTGTCCCACAGCCGGGTCTCCTGGTCGATCTTGCCGCCTTCCTCGATGATCTCGATCTGGCGGCGGGCCTCATACTCGATCGCCTGCATGACGAAGCGGATCGAGTTGACGTTCTTGATCTCGCAGCGGGTGCCGAAGGGATCGCCCGGCTTGCGCACCGACACGTTGACGTCGCAGCGCATGGAGCCTTCCTCCATGTTGCCGTCGCAGGTGCCGAGATAGCGCAGGATGGAGCGCAGCTTGCGCACGTAGGCGCCGGCCTCCTCCGAGGACCGCATGTCCGGCTCCGACACGATCTCCATCAACGCCACGCCCGACCGGTTCAGGTCGATGTAGGTCTTGGACGGGTGCTGGTCGTGCAGCGACTTGCCGGCGTCCTGCTCCAGGTGCAGGCGGGTGACGCCGACGGTGCGGCTGGTGCCGTCCGGCAGGTCCAGCACGATCTCGCCCTTGCCGACGATCGGCTGCAGGAACTGGCTGATCTGATAACCCTGCGGCAGATCGGCGTAGAAGTAGTTCTTGCGGTCGAAGACCGAGTTCAGGTTGATCTGCGCCTTCAGGCCCAGACCGGTGCGCACCGCCTGCTCGACGCAATATTCGTTGATGACGGGCAGCATGCCGGGGAACGCGGCGTCGACGAAGCTGACCTGGCTGTTCGGCGCGGCCCCGAATTCGGTGGCGGAGCCGGAAAACAGCTTCGCGTTCGAAATCACCTGGGCATGGACCTCAAGCCCGATCACGACTTCCCAATCGCCCGTTTCACCCTGGATATACGACATCGTTCCGCTCTTCGACGTTCACGGCACGGGACCGGACGGGCGCCGCCCTGGAAAAGGGCGCCCCGGCCATACCCTTGGAATCCTGTTTCTTCTAACGCCCTTTGCGCCCGCGCGCACGCTTTATCGCGCCGCCGCTTTCCTACCACCGCCCTACCACCATTGTGCGGCCGGCCACAGACGCGCCGTTAACCCTCAGGCAAGCTTTGCCCGCCACGCTGAACCGGACGAGCGCAGGAGAGTCTGATGTCGGTGCGAAAGCTGGTGCGGAAGGTCGGGTTCGGTGTCGGTCTGGGCGCCCTGCTGATGGCGGGCGCCGCCCTCGGCCATGCCGCCACCCAGCCGGACGGCCTGTCGCTCAGCCCCGTCGGCAGCCCGGCCGGTCCGGTCACCGTCAACCCGGCACCCGCCGCGCCCTCCTCGTCCGACTATCCCGATGCCGCCATGTCCCGCGACGACCAGGGCGACATCACCATCCTGCGCCTGGACGGCATCATCACACCGGGCGCGGAGCGCAACTTCGTCGATGCCCTGCGCGCCCTGCCGGCCCGCCGGCCGCTGGTGATCGAATTGTCGAGCCCGGGCGGTTTCACCGCCGCCGGCTACCGGATGATCGACGCCGTGCTGGCCGAACGCCAGGGGGGACGGCCGGTCGCCACGCGGGTGCGCGACGGCGATTCCTGCGAAAGCATGTGCGTCGGCCTCTATCTGGCCGGCTATCCGCGCTATGCCGCCCCGCGGGCGGAGTTCATGGTGCATGCGCCGCGCATGGCGGAGAATGGCCGGATGACGCTCCGCTCCATCCAGATGATGGTGGACCGTCTGGTATCCCTGGGTGCCTCGCCGGCCTGGATCCAGCGGGTGACGGCGGAGGGCGGTTTTTCCGGCGCCCGCGATTACCGCGAGACCGCCGACCGGCTGAGCGCCGACGGCGCCAACATCGTCACCGACCTGCTGCGCTGACCAGCCCCTCGGCGACCGCCTCCGGCGTGCGGCCGACGATCCGCTCGTAAACCTCCGGGTCGGTCGCCCCCTCGGTCCCGAACACCAGCACGCGGGCGTCGGGAACGAGGCCCAGCGCCAGCCGGGTCTCCTCATGGGCCGCGGCACAAAGCAGCCCGGCCAGCCCGGCGACGCCGGATTCGCCGGCCACCACCGGACGGCCGCCATGCTTGCCTTCCGCCAGCTTGCGCATGGCGGCAATCGCCCCTTCGTCGGGAATGGTCAGGAAATCGTCGGCGCCGCGTTCCAGGATCGCCCAGGCCAGCAGAGAGACCTCGCCGCAGGCAAGGCCGGCCATCACCGTGTCCAGATCGCCCTCCGACCGCATCGGCCGCCCGGCCAGCGCGCTCTGGTACAGGCAGTCGGCGCTGTGCGGTTCCACCACCACGAAGCGCGGGCGCTGCCGGCCCCAGCTTTCCCACAGATGGCCGCAGACCGCGGCGGGCAGCCCGCCGACGCCTCCCTGCACGAAGACATGGGTCGGCCGCTCGCTGGCCGGAAGCTGGGAGATCGCCTCCTCCACCATCATGGTGTAGCCCTGCATCACGTCGCGCGGCACATCCATATAGCCGCTGTAGGAGGTGTCGGAGACGACGAACCAGCCCTGCTCCGCCGCGTCGGCGGCGGCGCGGCGCACCGCGTCGTCGTATGGCCCGTCGACGACCACCACCCGCGCCCCGTACGCCCTGATGGCGTCGCGGCGGCCGGGAGTACAGGCGGCGGGCACGTACACCACGCAATTGCAGCCGAACACCTGCGCGCCCCAGGCGACCGACCTTCCATGGTTGCCGTCGGTGGCGGTGGTGACCGTCAGCGTCCGCGTCACCTTGGCATAGCGGCCGACGACGAGGTCAAGTGCCGTCACCGGCACGCCGGGCACCCGCGCCGTCACCTCCCGCGCCAGCAGCCGGAGCACGGCGTACGCCCCGCCCAGCGCCTTGAAGCTGCCGAGAGCGAAGCGGGCGCTTTCGTCCTTGTACCAGAGGCGGTCGATCCCCGCCTCCCGCGCCAGTCCCGGCAGCGAGCGCAGCGGGGTGGGCGCATAACCGGGCCAGGCGCCGATCTCCGCCATCGCCTCCTCGAAGGCGGCACGGCTGAGGATCGCGCGTTCCGACGGGCCATAGACCCGGTCATGGTCGGCATGCGGATTGGAGAAATGGCGCGGCAGGCAGGAGGATGGGGAGACCGCGTGTTGGGGCATGGCTTCGCTCTCCGGGCCGGCGGTGCCGTCGGCGACGGCCCATCCCACGACCACGCACAACGAGACCAAAAGCCATCGCCCGCCGTCAAGACGCCAGCGCGGGCGCGACTGCTACCGAATGAAGCATTCCGGAAGGCGGGCCCAATGGCGGGACGGCGCGGTCAGCGCTTCCATTCGCGGCTGGACTTGATGAAGTCGGTCAGGGTGACGCCGATCTTGTCGTCGATGATCGCCACCTCGCCACGGGCGACCAGCACGCCTTCGACATAGACGTCGGTCGGGTCCTTCAGATGACGGTCGAGTTCCACGACGGCGCCACGGCCGAGCTTCAGCAGATCGCGGACGCGGAGCATGGCGGTGCCGATGACGACCTTGATCTCCACCGGCGCGTCGCCAATGGCGAAGGACGCGGCGTCGCCGTCGTTGGGATCGGGCGCGCCGAGCAGGTCGTCGATGTTGGCCATGGCTGTCCAAGCTCCCGCGCCGGAATGGGCGCCTTCTTACACGAACGGGACATCCTACACCCCGGACGGGTTAGCCGGCAACGCCACCGACCGATGGGGATTGCGACAAGATTGGGCTTTTCCCATACCGGCGCTTCGCCCACACTGTCCACCCGCCCGCCTGCCGGCCTTTTCATTGCCGATGCGCAACAATCCAGGCACGCGAGGGCATCGACCAACCGGAACCGGGTTTATCCTGATGACCGACAGCAGCATTTCCCCGCTTGTGGACGCTTCCTGGCTGAAAAGCCGGCTCGACAGCCCCGGCATCGTCGTCCTCGACGTGCGGACCCCGCCCGCTGGCGGCTTCGTTTCGGGATCGGTTCATTCCGACTACGCAACGGCCGGCTGGCGGACTGTGGTCGGCGGCGGAGCCGGGATGCTGCCGGAACCGGATGTTCTGGCGGAACTGATCGGCAATCTGGGGATCGGCAACGGCGACCATGTGGTGCTGGTGGCGGCCGGCGCCAACGCATCGGACATGGGCAACGCCACCCGCGTCTATTGGACCTTCAAGATGCTAGGCCACGATGCCGTGTCGGTTTTGGACGGCGGTTTCGCCGCCTGGACCGCGGCCGGCGGACCGGTCGACCCGCAGCCGGCGGTTCGCCAGCCGACCAGCTTCACCGTCCATCCCCGCGCCGACCTGCGCGCCACCCTGGAGCAGGTCGAGGCGGCGGTGCGGGCCGGCGGCACGCCGCTGCATGACGCCCGCTCGCCCGAGCAGTTCGCCGGCAAGGCCAAGAGCCCGCAGGCCCGGGCCGCCGGCACCATCCCCGGCGCGGTCAATCTCGACATCGCCGCCCTCTTCTCCCCGACGGAGCACCGCTTCGCCTCGCCCGAGGCGGTGAAGGCGATGGCCGATCAGGCCGGTCTGCCCTTGCGCGACCAGCCCATCACCTTCTGCAACACCGGCCACCTCGCCTCGGTGTCCTGGTTCGCGCTGAGCGAGATCGCCGGCGTACCGGGCGTGCGGCTCTATGACGGCTCCATGTCGGAATGGAGCGCCGATCCGCAACGCCCGTTGCAGACGGAAGGGTGAGGCAGAAGGATACTTGGAAAGGAGCAGGAGTGTTCGGCAAGATCGACACGGATGTCACGGATTGGAACACGGATGTCACGGATGGCTTCACTGCAGCACGCAGGCCAGCCGCGAGCCGACCCCAAGGCGAGCCTAAAAAATCCGTGTAATCCGTGTATAAATTCGTGACATCCGTGTAAATCTTGCCCGACAAAGCGGCACGGCGCCAAAGCTCCTAGCACCGGTTTCACGCCTTCGCCCGGCGGCGGCGCAGACGGCTGAGGTCGCTGCGCCGCACCAGCCCCAGCAGGACGGCGGCGACGGCATAAACCGCCAGCCCAACCACCGCCAGGATCAGCAGCCCACCCAGCCGCTCCACCAAGCCCATGGCGCCCAGCCAGGGAGCCAGCCGCTCCGTCGCCAGCCACAGGGCGCCGGCCATGGCAGCGGCGGCAATCGCCATGCGCGGCAGGTTGCGGGTCAGCCGCGCATCGGCCCGGAACAGGCCGCGCCGGTGCAGCAGCAGCGCCAGCAGCCCGGCATTCACCCAGGCGCCGACGGAGGTGGCGACCGCCAGCCCGACCTGGGCCAGCGGCCCCATTAGCGCCAGCTTCAGCGCCACATTGATGCCGACCGCCGCCAGCGCCACCCGCACCGGCGTCGCCGTGTCGTGGCGGGCGTAGAAGCCGTTGACCAGGCTGCGGATCACCACGAAGGCCGGCAGCCCCAGCGCATAGGCCTGCAGGGTCAGCGCCGAGGCGGCGGCGTCCGACGGGCCGAAGGCGCCGCGCTGGAACAGCACCGACAGGATCGGCGTGCCCGCCACCAGGAAGGCAACGGCGGCCGGCAGGGTCAGCACCAGCGACAGCTCGATGGCGCGGTTCTGGCTGTCCACTGCGCCGGCCTCGTCACCGCTCTTGATCCGCTTGGACATTTCCGGAAGCAGAACGGTCCCGACCGCGATGCCGATCACCCCCAGCGGCAGCTGGTTCAGCCGGTCGGCGTAATAGAGGTAGGACACCGCGCCCGTCGGCAGGGCCGAGGCGATCAGCGTGTCGGCGAACAGGCTGATCTGGGTCAGCCCCGACCCCAGCGCCGCCGGCCCCAGCACTTTCAGGAAGCGCTTCACGTCGGCCGACAGGCGCGGCATCACCGGCCGCAGGGTCATGTCGGCCCGCCGGGCATCCCAGGCCAGATAGAGATACTGCGCGACGCCCGACGCCAGAACGCCCCAGGACAGCGCGTGGCCGGCCGTCGGCATCAGCGGCGTCCCGACCACCAGCGCCGCGATCAGGCAGAGATTCATCAGGATCGGCGCCGCCGCCGCCGCGCCGAAACGGCTCATGCTGTTCAGCACGCCGCCATAGAGCGAGACCAGCGAGATCAGCAGCAGATAGGGGAAGGTGATGCTGGTGAACAGCACCGCCAGCCGGAACTTCTCCGGGTCGTCGGCGAAGCCGGGGGCGAAGACCGTCATGAATTGCGGCATGAAGGCCAGCACCGCCAGTAGCAGCACCATCTGCACGATGACCAGCAGGGTCATCACCTCGTCGGCGAAGCGGCGGGCGGCGGCGGCACCGTCCTGCACCAGCTTGCCCGAGAACAGCGGCACGAAGGCGGAGTTGAACGCCCCTTCCGCGAACAGGGCGCGGAAGTGGTTCGGCAGCCGGAAGGCGACGAAGAAGGCGTCGGCCACCGGACCGGCGCCGAGCAGCGCCGCGGTCAGCACGTCGCGCAGGAAACCGAGCACCCGGCTGGCCAGGGTCAGGCCGCCGACGGACAGGATATGACGGAACACGATGGCAGGGTCGCTCTTGTGGTGCGGAATTAGCCCGGCGGCATCCTAGCGGCACGGCCGCGTTCGTCATAGGATCGCCGCCCGCATTCGTCCAGAACGCATCTTCCGACATCACAGGCCGAAAGCACCGACATGCCGCAGCAGCAAGCCCTCCCCCTGACCTATCTGGAAGCCGGCGAAGCCAACGGCGGAACGCCGATGCTTGTCCTGCACGGGCTGTTCGGCTCGGCCCGCAACTGGCAGACGCTGGCCCGCCGCTTCGGCGAGCAGCACCGGGTCTATGCGCTGGACCTGCGCAACCATGGCGGCGCGCCCTGGGCGGAGAGCATGAGCTATCCGGACATGGCGGCCGACGTGCTGCGCTTCCTCGACGACCGCGGCTTCGCCCGCGCCACCGTCGTCGGCCATTCGATGGGCGGCAAGACGGCCATGGCGCTGGCGCTGGCACATCCCGACCGGGTGGAGCGTCTGGTGGTCGCCGACATCGCCCCTGTCGCCTACACCCACACCCACGCCCCCTTCGTCGCCGCGATGAAGGCCGCGAAGCTGGATGGCGTCACCCGCCGGCCGGAGGTGGAGGCCCAGTTGGCCGACGCCGTGCCGGAGGCGCCGCTGCGCTCCTTCCTGATGCAGAATCTGGTGCTGGAGAACGGCGTCTTCTCCTGGCGGATCAACCTCGACTCCATCGGGGCGAACATGGCGGGGCTGATCGGCTTCCCCGATTTCGCCGGCGCCCGCTATGACGGCCCCACCCTTTTCATCGGCGGCGGCGCGTCGGACTACATCCGGCCGGAGCATCACGACGCCATCCGCCGCCACTTCCCCAAGGCTGAAATCCGCATGATCGACGGCGTCGGGCATTGGCTGCACGCCGAACGTCCGGCCGAATTCGCGGCGATGGTGGAGGGATTCCTCTGATTTCTGCGGCAAAACCTCGCATTTTCGCGTGGTTGTAAGCCGAAGCAGATATTGCATCGCCCGGAAGTCGGGGCTATCAAGCCTGCGCGCCTTAAAACGCGGCCTGCGAGACAACGCGGCTGCCATTCCTCGAAGGATCGACCGACCATGAGCGTCATCACCGAGATTCACGCCCGCGAAATCCTGGACAGCCGCGGCAACCCGACCGTGGAAGTCGACGTTGCGCTGGACAGCGGCGCCTTCGGCCGCGCCGCGGTGCCGTCGGGTGCCTCCACCGGCGCCCATGAGGCGGTCGAGCTGCGCGACGGCGACAAGGCCCGCTTCGGCGGCAAGGGCGTGCTGAAGGCGGTCGAATCGGTCAATGGCGAGATCTACGACGCGCTCGCCGGCCTGGACGCCGACGACCAGCGCGCCATCGACCTCGCCATGATCGACCTGGACGGCACCGAGAACAAGAGCCGCCTCGGCGCCAACGCCATCCTGGGCGTGTCGCTGGCCGTCGCCCGCGCCGCCGCCGAGGATGCCGGCCTGCCGCTCTACCGCTATGTCGGCGGCGCCTTCGCCTCGCTGCTGCCGGTGCCGATGATGA
>NZ_LGQU01000067.1:0-32826 GCF_003115935.1 Azospirillum sp. TSH20 | reverse complement strand
AGACCTCCTTGCGGTTCCCGACCTTCAGCACCGTGACCAACAGCGCATCGCCGTCGATCTGGTAGACGGCCCGCCAGTCGCCGTGGCGAATGCGGCCTTGTCCGCCGCCAAACGCCTTCGCCCAGGGATGCGGGTCAAAAGGAGCGGCGGCGAAGGTCTTCAGCTTCTCCCGCAGCCCGGCCGCATCGCCCTTCGGCATGCGAAGCAGAACCTTCAGCGCAGTGGCTTCGATCACGAGCTTCATGATGTCATGATCGCTGATAGCGAATTTCCCGTCAAGTGGCTATTCGCTGATGGCGAACTGCTTCCTTGATAGACAGCGGCAGGTCACCGCCTGCCTGGACATCTCCGCGCCGGTGCGACGGTCGACCAAGCGGGGCCAGTCGATTCGCCATGCCTCACTGCCCCAACGCAAGCCGAGCGCCGCCTGTCGGTCATTTCGGGATCTTGGCCGGGTAATAGCCGGCGGTTCGACGCCTCGCTCTTTCTGCCAGAAGAGTATTCCGCGCGCATGCTCGCCATGCGCGAAAATTTTTGCTGCTGATCGGCGCAGTCGACGCGCAGGGTCTGCTGGCGGAGGGCTTAGTCACAGAAACTAAGGCGGCGAATACAAGTTGCGAAATCCGCAACTGGTTCACGCTGCGGCGGTCGCGGCCTGCCAGTCGGCCACGGCCTGCGCCCGGAAGTTGCGCAGGGTGCGGCGGGAGACCGGGTGACGCTGGAGGTTGAAGGTGTTGTAGACGGCGGCATGAAGAGAGACGAAGCGCTGGGCGGAACCCGATGATTTGAACCGCTGTAATTTGCGCTCTCGTCGCCGCGCCGGCTGGTGTGAGACCTCGGTGCGGTTGTTTGTTCGCCGCCCTTGTTCATGGTGGGCGGTCAGACCGAGTTGGTGGAAGGCGGCCCCGTAGGACCGGAGCTTGTCGGTCGTGACCTCGATGGGGACGAAGCCATACTTCTTCAGCAGCTTGCGCATCAACTTCAAAGCCGCAGCCATGTCGCGTCGGCGCTGGACGAACACCTCCAACACCTCGCCTTCATCATCGACGGCCCGCCACAAGTGCATGATCCATGCCGCTGACCCTGAGCACCATCTCGTCCAAATGCCAGCGTGAACTGGGCTTCGGCCGCAGGCTTTAGAGATTACGCGCAATGAGCGGGCCGAACTTCACGACCCAACGGCGCACGGTCTCGTAGGATACGTCCAGGCCACGTTCGGCCAGCAACTCCTCGATATCCCGGTAGCTCAACGTGAACCGAAGATAAAGCCCGATGGTTTGCTGGATCACGGCCGGTGGGAATTGATGGCGGGCTTATGAGATCGGCGTCATCCGAGAACGGTAACCTCATTGCCAACTGGCCGCCACCGTTCTCGTGACAACACCCAGAAAACCGACTGCCGATCAGCGGGTTTCCGGAGGGGTGACCATCGGATAACGGTTCTGGAAACCGCCTTTAAGAAGCCGTCTCCAGAACACGCCAGCCGAGATCAGCGCAAGAACGATTATCGCTTCTCCATAGATTGTGGCGGTTTCCGCAAGGCCCAGTTGCAGGATAGCCAATCCCGCAAGGATGACCGGCAGGCTAAAGGCCAGATAGCTCTCGATGTAGAAGGTCGAAAGCAGGCCAGCGCGATCATGGCTTTCCGCACGCGGCAGCAGTTCGCGGAAGGCGCCGGAAAATGAAGCGCCGAAGCCGACACCCGCCAGGGCGACACCAGCGAACATCACAGTGACCGATGGCAACGACAATGCGCAGAGCGCCAGGGCCATGCCGAGGGAAAGTGCCATCGCTCCGGCAATCAACGCATGTTCGGCGGCAAACCGGCGCAGTCCCAGGACCGCCAGCGTGGCGCCGGCCATCAGCGTTGCCACGACCAGCGTCCCGGTGAGCGGCTCGTTCCGGCCCTCGGCAAGGCCGACCAGTGCGGGCATCAGCGAAAAGTTCAGTCCGCCCAGCGCCCAGCCCGCTATGTTCACGGGCGAGACATGGATGAAGCTGTGCCTTGCGGTCTTGGGCATGCGCAACTCAGGTAGCAGCGAGCGCAACGCGCCCGGCCGACGCGAGGCGGTTTCGGGCATTCCGATCGCCAGCACTGTCTGGGCCGCGGACATGATGAGCAGGACGGCATAGACGAGCTGCGTCGGCGCCGGTGCCCAATGGACCAGCAAACCGGAGCCGAGCGCACCGAAGAACAGACCGATGAAGGCGGTGACGCTGTTCAGGAGCGGCCCCCGCTTGCGATCGACGTCCAGGATCGCCGCGCCGAGGGCGGTCGTCGCCATGCCTGTGCCGAAGCCTTGAACCATGCGCGCTAAGCCGAGCCCGAACGCGGAATGAGCGGTCATGAACAGCAGCATCGCGGCCATGTTGATCACGGTGGCGGTGAGGATGGCCGGACGCCGTCCGACATGGTCGGACAGCGCGCCGACCGTCAGAAGTGCGGCGAGCAGGCTGAACGCATAAGCGGCAAAGATCAGCGTCAGCGCGCCGGATCCCAGGCCGAACGCCGACTGGTAATGCTGGTAGAGCGGCGTGGGGGCCGCGGCGCTGGCAAGGAAGGTGGCGGCCGTCACCGCGCAAAAGGCCGTGATCGTGCGATTCGACGGCCGGAAGCGGCGCCGGGCAGGTGGCTCATTGGCAAGGCAGGTCATTTCGATTTCCATTTTCCCGTGCGGCGGCCCGCACAAGGGCCGATGGCCGGAAAAATGCCTCGCGGGATCCGGCGCGAGAATGCGTGACGGACTCGAAAGCTTTGTGCGATGCGCGCAAAACCGGAATCAGGACGCCCAGACCGGCGGCGTGCCGATCACCGTGCGGATGGCGCCGCTCACCACCCTGAATTTCGCGGAGGGTTGCGCCAGGGCGCGCAGCAGGTGGATGCCGGTGTCTGCCACGTTCCAGGGTTCGCCATCGAGGGACAGGCGCAGGAGGGCGCCGGCACGAACGTCGGCGCCCACGACCCAATCCGGCAGAAAGCCGATCCCGATTCCGGACAGGGCCGCGCCCCGCATCGCCTCGAAATCGTCGCAGCGGAAGACCACGCCGGCATCCTGCCGATACCCCGCCGGATGGCCGAGCACGTCCGCCCAGCCGAGCAGATCCGCGCCATGCAGCTTGTCGATCAGCCGGTGACCCGCGAGCGAGGCGCTGTCGGCCGGCGCACCATTGCGCGACAGGTAGTCTGGCGAGGCGACGAGGAGCCTTTTCTGTACGGCGAGACGGGTGGCGATTAGCGTGCTGTCCGCCAGCTCTCCGATGCGGATCACGGCGTCGAGGCGCTCGAGGACCGGATCGGCCAGACGTTCGGTTAGATCGAGCTCGACGGTCAGCCGGGGATGGTCCCGCATCACCGCCTCCACCGCCGGGATCACGTAGCGCTTGCCGAAAGTCGGAAAGCAGGCCAGGCGGAAGACGCCGGTCACCGCCCCGTCGAAGGCGGCGATTTCCGCGTGGGTGTCGGCCAGATCGTCGAGAAGCCGCTGCGCGAGTTCGAAGAGCCGCTCGCCGGCATCGGTCATCGCCAGCGCGCGTGTCGAGCGAACGAAGAGCGGGACGCCGACGCTGTGTTCCAGCGCGTCGATCTGTCGGGCGATGGCGGAGGGAGTGAGGCCGCGCCGCCGCGCCGCGTTGGAGAAGCTGCCGCCCCGCACCACGTCGACGAAGACCGTCAGGTGCTCTGCGAAGCGCGGATCGATCATCTTTGCGTTCCCGGCAAAAAGGTTTCGAGATCCGCCTGCATTCTCGCACCTGCGGAGGCTGCGTAAGGTCCATTCCACGAGCCGGGCGCCGCAGCCCGGCCGACGTGAAATGGAGAGTACAATGAAAGTTCTGGATCGCATCCTGTCGCAATCCGCCTATTCCGCCGAAATCGACGTGCCGCTGGATCAGGTGGACATCGAGGAATGGCTGTTCTCCCTGCCGGAGGCCGAGTATCTGCGCTGCTGCGCACCCGACCATATCGCCGCCGGTATCACCACGACCGACGACGGCCGCCGGATGTCGATCAATGTCGAGATGATCGGCACCGGGCTCGTGGTCCAGCATTATGTGGCTGAAGACGCCGGCCCGACCTATGTGCGGATGAATTCGATCTCGGACGTCTTCACAGCGAACGGCCGCACGCAGGTCAACGTCGTCTGGGAACTGATGGCCGAAGCCATCGAAAACGGCCGGACCCGCTACACGAACCGGGTGACCGCGCATCCCACCGATGCCTTCATGGACTTTCTGGAGGCGCATCAGCTGTCCTACGAAACCGCCGCCGCTGCTCGTCAGGCCGCCGGCGGCGACCACAACCGGCGCGAAACGCCCCTTTTCGCCGCCAGCATCGCGCGGCGCGCCAAGGCGCGGGCACAGGCGGCGGCGTAGTGAAAGCCGTGGTCTTCCAGGACTTCGGCCGGGCGGATGTTCTCCGCCTCGCCGAAGTGCCGGCCCCGGAGATCCGGCCGACGGATCTTCTGGTGCGGGCGCGTGCCGCCGGGGTGAACCGGGCCGATCTTCTGCAGCGGCAGGGGGCCTATGGCACGGAGAATTTCGGCGACAGCCCGCTGCTCGGCCTCGAACTGGCAGGCGAGGTGATAGAGACCGGAGAGGAGGTGACGGGGTTTCGCCGCGGCGACTGGGTGATGGCAATCACCGGCGGCGGCGCTTATGCGGAGTTCGCGCGCATCGATCAGGGGATGGCTGTCCGGATGCCCGAACATCTCGGCTTTATCGAGGCGGCGGCGGTGATGGAGCCCTTCGTCACCGCCTATGAGGTCGTCGGACATCTGGCAGGTCTCGGCGCCGGACAGGCCGTGCTCGTCCACGCCGCCGCAGGCGGTGTCGGCTCCGCCGTGGTGCAGGTTGCCCGCGCCCTCGGGGGCCGTGTACTGGCCACGGCCGGCGCCGGTCATCTCGGCGATGTCCTCTCGCTGGGGGCGGAGGCGGTCGTCGACTACCGGTCGGGGGATTTCGAGGCGGAGGCCCGGCGGTTCACGGATGGCCAGGGTCTCGACGCGGTGGTCGATTTCATCGGCGGCGCCACGCTCGCCGGCAACCTGCGCAGCCTGCGGCCGGGCGGCATCCTGGTGCAGGTCGGGCTGATGGGAGGCGGGGGCGATGCGACGATTCCCCTCGGCCTGCTTCTTCACAACCATCTGCGGCTGGTGGGAACGGTGATGAAGTCGCGGCAGTCCGACGAAAAGCGCGCAATGGTTCAACGCTTTGCCGATCGAATGCTGCCGCTTTTTGCCTCCGGCACCATGCGCGCCGTGGTCTCGCAGGTTTTTCCCTGGCGGAGGTCGTGCAAGCGCACGAGGCTATGGAGCGCGGCGGAGGTTTCGGGAAGATCGTGCTCAAATTGCCTTGAGGGGTCTGGACGAAGGGGGCATCACATCACCCCCGCGCCTCCAACCCGCGCATGACCAGCGCCCACACTGCTTCGAACGCCGTGGCGGTGTGGCGGGGCGTTGGTGCGAAAATGGGGGTCTGGTGATCGAGCAGGACTGCGGGTAAAGGATCGGGCCCCGCTGGAGCCGAGAGCCGGATGCCGTACAAGGCGAACGAGAAGCGCCGTCACAAGATCCCGCGTGCCCGCTACCGGGTTGAGAACTGGGCGGCCTACGATGCGGCGTTGCGCCGACGGGGTGACCTGACGATCTGGGTGACGCCCGAGGCGATCGCCGCCTGGACGCCGGCCAACACGGGTCGGCGCGGCCACCCAACGCGCTACTCGGAAATCGCCATTGAGGCAGGATTGATGCTGCGCTTGGCCTTTGGCCGGCCGTGGCGCCAAACCGAGGGTCTGCTGGGCTCGTTGATACGCCTGCTCGGCCTGGACATGCCAGTGCCGGATCACACAACCTTCTCCCGCCGCAGCGCCGACCTTGCGGTGGCAACCACCCTGGCGAAAGCGAACGGGCCGGTCACGGTGGTGATCGATTCCACGGGGCTGAGGGTGTTCGGCACGGGCGAGTGGCACCAGGAAAAGCACGGCGGCCACGCGCGCCGGAGCTGGAGAAAACTCCACCTGGCGGTCGATCCCGATACGGGCGAAGTCCTCGCCTCGGACCTGACGACTACGGAGGACGGCGACGCCTCTCTGGTCGGTCCGCTGCTCGACCAGATCACCCGCCCGATCGGCACGGTGCTGGCGGACGGCGCGTATGACGGAGGACCCCGTCCACCGCGCGGTCAGCGCACACACGCCCGACGCCGCGGTGATCATCCCGCCGCGCGCGACGGCGGTGCCGACCGATACCGCCGCAAGCGCTCCCACACAGCGTGACCGGCACATCCAGATGATCGCAGAACGCGGACGGCTTGGCTGGCAGCGGGCGGTCCAGTACGCAAGGCGGTCCTTGGGCGAGATGGCGATGCTGAGATACAAGACGCTGATCGGGCGCAGCCTGCGCGCTCGGAGTCTGCCTGCCCAGAAGGTCGAGGCCGCCGTCGGCTGCAAAGCCATGAACATCATGACCAGCTTGGGCATGCCGATCTCCCGCAAGGTCGCCTGATCACCGATCAGTTAGGGCAAACTCTGTCAACGCGCCAAGTTGTGCACCAACGCCAGTGCTCATGCTATATCTAGCCGGCAACGGCACCACAGATGCCATGCTCCATGGGAGGCTGCGAGGATGACCGACGAACTGCGCTTCCAATTGGGCAGCCTCGACCTTCTCCGGCTGACCGAAATCGTCTTTCCCCCCTATGAGGCGACCATGCTCCTGCCGGACTGGGCCGACAAGTTGATCGCTCCACATCAGGACGAGCTGATCCCGGATGCGATGACCCCGGACGGCGCCGGTCTGATGGTCAACGTCAATCTGTGGGTGGTAAGGACCCCGCATCATCTCATGGTCATCGACACCGGGATCGGCGATGGCCGCACCCGCCGGATCCCGCAGTTCGACGGTCTGCACACCGGCCTCCTCGATCGGATGAGGGCGGCCGGCATCGCTCCGGAGGCCATCGATTACGTGCTATGCACCCATATCCACAGTGACCATGTCGGATGGAACACACACTGGAACGACGAGCGCTGGACCCCCGCATTTCCCAACGCACGCTATCTCTGGTCGCGGACCGAGAACGACAAGGCGGCCAGCGAAGGCTTCCGCACCGGCCCCGCCGCCGGCGTCTATGAGGACAGCGTGCTGCCGGTCATCGAGGCCGGCCTGCTCGACCTCGTACCCGACGACGGCGGCGAAGTGATCGAGGGGGTGACCTTCCACCCCACCCCGGGCCATACGCCCGGTCACATGTCCATTTCCGTCCGCTCCGCCGGCCATGAGGCCTTCTTCAGCGGCGACGTCCTTCACAGCCCCGTGCAGGTGCTTCGTCCCACCTGGAATTCGATGTTCTGCCAGGATGCCGAAACGGCCCGCCGGTCGCGCCGCTGGGCGCTGGAACACGCCGCGGAGCGTTCAGCGCTGGTCCTTCCCGCACATTTCGGCGGCCGTTCGGCGGGCCGCGTCGTACGCAGGGGCGAGTGCTTCCACTGGACCTTCGCGTGAACCGCCGCAGGGCGATGTCGCCGCGCAGACCACGCGCGTGCGGCGGCCGGGAACCCGCCACCCAAACGCCCCCATTCGGAGCGTAGCCCATGGAATTGCGCCATCTCCGCTACTTCATTGCCGTCGCGGAGCATGAGAGCGTGCGGCTGGCGTCCAAGCGGGTGCACATCACTCAACCCGCCATCTCGCGCCAGATCCAGTTCCTGGAGGAGGAACTGGGGGTCGCGCTGTTCGATCGCGGGCCGCGCGGGCTGCGGCTCACTGCCGCCGGCGCCCATTATCTGGTCGAGGCGCGCAGACTCCTGGCACAACTGGAAGCCGCCGGCCGCTCCGTCAAGCTCATCGCCGCCGGTCTACAGGGGCGGCTGCGGATCGGCTTCGTAGAAAACGCCGGCTGGGACGGACTGGTGCCGGAACTGTTCAGCCGCTTCCAAAGGGAGGCTCCCGGTGTCCAGTTCGAGCTGGCGCCGCTCAACACCCCGATGCAGCTGGAGGAAATGGAGGATGGAACCCTGGACGGCGGCTTCGTCTACCTGTTCGAGCCGCCGCCGGCCAACCTCGCGACCGTCCCCCTGCTCGACCATGGCGTGACGCTCGCGGTGCCGCGCGCCTGGGGGCTGTCGGCGGATGTTCCGATGCGCGCCCGGGACCTTGCCGGCCGCCCTTTCGTCACCTTTCCCCGCTCGATCTACCCAGCATACTACGACCTGCTGCTGAGCGCCTGCCGCCAAGCCGGGCTGACCCTGAATGTGGTGCAGGAGGTGT
Organism: Azospirillum sp. TSH20; assembly: GCF_003115935.1. NCBI lineage: Bacteria > Pseudomonadati > Pseudomonadota > Alphaproteobacteria > Rhodospirillales > Azospirillaceae > Azospirillum > Azospirillum sp. TSH20. The sequence goes on along the minus strand of NZ_LGQU01000067.1, from coordinate 24,562 downwards.
CGACCGAAGCCGCCATCCTGTCGCTGGTCTCCGCCGGAATCGGAGCAGCCATCGTCAACTCGGCGAACCGCGCGCGTCCCCCCGCACGGGCCCAGTTCCTTGATCTGGCGGACGTGTCGATCCGCCTGCCGCTATCCTTCGCGTGCCTGTCCGAGAATGCCAACCCGGCGCTGATCCGCTTCCGCGCCGTCATCGCCGCCGCTCTCTGACCACATTTGCCGGCAGCACTGCCACGCTCATACCGATGCCTGACAGGCATCGGTATGAGCAGAAAACAGCACTCGCAGTTCCATCAGGAATTCGCAACACTGAAGACAGTCAGTGATCCGAACGATGCTGCCGGTACGGCCGGCGCCTCGCGACGCTGCTTTCAAACAGATCCCCTTTGCCCAACGAGGTCCGCATGACCCGTGCGACGTCCCGCATCTCCACCGATGTCGATTTCGAACGCGACGGCTTCCAGACAGGCACGCTGCGCGTTCCCCATTCCCACGACCGTTCCGCCTACGGGCACATCGCCATCCCCGTCGCCGTGCTGAAGCGCGGAACCGGACCGACCGTTCTGCTGACCGGCGGCAATCACGGCGACGAGTATGAGGGGCCGATCGCCCTGGCCAAGCTGGTGCGCCGCCTGCCCGCGCTGGCGATCAGCGGCCGCCTGATCGTGATCCCGGCGCTGAACTTCCCGGCCCACATGCACGGCAGCCGCACCTCGCCGATCGACAAGGGCAACCTGAACCGGATGTTCCCCGGCGCCCGCGACGGCACGCCGACCCAGATGATCGCCCACTATGTGGAGACCGTGCTGCTGCCGATGGCCGACTTGGCTCTCGACCTTCACGCCGGGGGAGCGTCGATGAACCATCTGCCGACCCTGCTCGCCTCGCCGCCGCCGGACGAAGAGCGGCAGGGACTTTACCGCCGGCTGGTCGAGGGGTTTGGTGCGCCGAACGTAATGATCGCCAACCTGCTGGGCGAGGACCGCACCTTCGCCGCCGCCGCCGAACGCCAGGGCAAGCTGTTCCTGTGCGGGGAATTCGGCGGTTTCGGCACCTGCGATCCGACCGGCCTGGCCATCGTCGAGGACGGCATCGAGCGTCTGCTGACCACGGTCGGCCTGCTGCCCGAACATCCGGCACCCGAGCCGCGCCCGGGCCGGCTGCTGCGCGTGGAGGGCGAACGGCACTATGTCTTCGCCCCCTGCCCCGGCCTGTTCGAGCCCGCTTTCCGCCTCGGCGACGATGTCAGCGAGGGGCAGCTCGCCGGCCGCATCCACGACCCCCACGCGCCCTGGCGCGACCCTGTGGAACTGCATTTCCGCGGCTCCGGCGTCGCGGTCTGCGTCCGCAGCTTCACCCACGTGCAACCCGGCGACTGCGTCGTCCATCTCGCCGCCGACACCAGCTGGACCTGACCCTCCGCCGCCCCCTCCCGACCGGAGCTTACCCATGCCCTTGCCCATGCCATCGCTCGTTCGACGCTCGGTCCTCGCCGCCAGCGCCTGCCTGCCGCTGCTCGCCGCTGCGGATGCGGGCGCCGCCGGCACTCCCACGACCCTGCGCATGGTGCCGCAGGCGGACCTGAAGTTTCTCGATCCGATGTTCACGACCAATTACGTGACGCGGAACTACGGCTATCTCGTCTTCGACACGCTGTTCGGCCTGGATTCGCACGGCGTGCCGAAACCGCAGATGGTGGAAAGCTATATCCGTTCCGACGACGGGCTGACCTGGAGCTTCACTCTGCGGCCCGGTCTCGCCTTCCACGACGGCGCCCCGGTCCGCGCCGCCGACTGCGTCGCGTCGTTGCAACGCTGGTCCAAGCGCGACAATTACGGCCGCGCCATGATGGCCGCCGGCGCGCAGTGGCGGGTGGAGGACGAGCGCCGCTTCACCCTGACGCTTGCCCAGCCCTTCGGTCTGGTGCTCGAATCCCTTGCCAAGGCATCCGGCATGATTCCGGTCATCATGCCGGAACGCACCGCCAGCCGGTCGGGCGACGAGCCGTCGAACGAGGCAATCGGCTCCGGCCCCTACATGTTCAAACGGGATGAATGGGTACCCGGCAGCAAGGTGGTGTTCGTGCGCAATCCGGCCTATGTCGGGCGGAGCGAGCCGGCGGACTTCCTTTCCGGCAACCGCGCCGGACATATCGAACGCATCGAATGGCTTTACCTTCCCGATTCCAACAGCGCCACGGCATCGCTGGCCCTGGGCGAAGTCGACATGCTGGAGCTGGTGCCGCCTGACTACATCGCCCCTCTGCGGGACGACAAGACGATCCAGGTCCGGCAGGGCGGCGCCATCCAGGCCTCCATGATCGTCAACCATCTGCATCCCCCCTTCAACAACCCGAAAATCCGTCAGGCCGTGCTGCATGCGATCGACCAGGAAAAGTTCCTGGCCGCCATGGGCTACCCGCCCGACCTGCGCATGAAGCATTGCGCGACCTTCTTCATCTGCGGCGGCCCCAACGAAACCTCGGCCGGTGCCGACGCCTACAAGAAGCCCGACATCGCCACCGCCAAACGGCTGCTGGCCGAAGCCGGTTACAAGGGCGAGCCGGTGGTGGTGCTGCTGCCCACCGACTATGCCGTGCTGAATGCCGCGGCACTGATGGTCATCCAGACGTTGAAGGATATCGGGATGAACGTCACGACACAGTCGATGGACTGGGCTTCGGTGGTCGCCCGCCGCGCCAGGAAGGATCCGCCGGGCGCCGGCGGCTGGAGCGCGTATGCGACCTACGCCGCCAGCTTCGACGTCAACTCGCCGATCAACAACTTCATGCTGGGCTCGGCCTGCGGCAACAGCATGCCCGGATGGCCCTGCGACGAGACGCTGGACAAGCTGCGGGCGGAGTGGATCCGGGCCGACAAGCCGGAAGAGCGCCGCGCCCGGCTCGACGCCTTCCAGGAGCAGGCGTACCAGACGGTGCCCTATATCCCGCTTGGCCAGTACGCCTCCCCCTACGCGGTGCGCAACGACGTGACGAACGTCGATCGGCTGACCGGCGACGTACCCCAGCTGTGGGTATTGGACAAGAGTCCCGCGACCCAGTGACCACCACCAAGTGACTGCCCGCCCGATGAACGTCAACGCGCTCGTGGAGTGACCGTCATGACCTATGTTCTTCGCCGCGTCGCCGCCACGTTGCCGGTGATGGCGGTCGTCGCGATCCTCGTCTTTCTGCTGATCCACCTGTCATCCGGTGATCCGGCCGCTCTGATCGCCGGCGACACCGCCACCGCCGAGGACATCGCCCGGCTGCGCGGCGTGCTCGGCCTCGACCAGCCGCTCTGGAGTCAATTCCTTCTGTGGATCGGCCGGCTCGCCGGGGGGGACCTCGGCACCTCGATCTTCACCGGGGTGCCGGTCGCCTCTCTTCTGGCACAGCGGCTGGAACCGACGCTTTCCATCGCGCTGCTGACCATGACGCTTGCCGTGCTGGTATCGGTGCCGCTCGGGGTGCTGGCGGCGCACAAGGCGGGAAGCTGGGTCGACCGGCTGGTGATGATCTTCGCCGTGCTGGCCTTTTCGACGCCCGTCTTTTTGGTCGGCTACCTGTTCATCTACGGCTTCGCCATCAAGCTCGGCTGGTTGCCGGTGCAGGGCTATGTCAGCCTCGCCAAAGGCTTCTGGCCGTGGCTGAGCCACCTGATCCTGCCCTGCGTGAACCTGTCGCTGGTCTACATCGCGCTCCTTACCAGGATGACGCGCGCCACCGTGCTCGACGTGCTGCACGAGGACTATATCCGGACCGCCCGCGCCAAGGGGTTGGGGGTGGTCGCGGTGCTGGGCCACGCGCTGCGCAACGCCGCCATTCCCATCGTGACCACCGTAGGCGTCGGCATCGCCTTTCTGATCGGCGGCGTGGTGGTGAGCGAGACGGTGTTCGCGATCCCCGGCGTCGGGAGACTGGTGATCGATTCCGTCCAACGCCACGACTATCCGGTGATCCAGAGCGTGCTGCTGCTGTCGGCAGGAATGTATGTGCTGATCAATCTGCTGATCGATCTCAGCTATCGCCTGTTCGATCCGCGCATCCGTGCCTGAACCCGCCCGGAATGCCGGCCGGAATGAAAGCTCCGACGAAAGGTCCACTGCCATGACGACAGTCTCCCTCGCTCCGGCGGCGGCCGGTGCCGCGGTACGCACGCCCACCATCCGCTCGCGCATGCGCCGCTGGCTGCGCAAACATCCGACCCTGATCGTTGGCGCCGCTCTGCTGTCCACCGTCGCCGCCCTGTCGGTGGCAGCACCCTGGATCGCCAGCCATGATCCCCAGGCGCTCAATCCGCTGGCCCGTTTCCGGCCGCCCTCGGCGGAGCATCTTTTCGGCACGGATGCGATGGGCCGCGACCTGTTCAGCCGCACCGTCTGGGGTGGCCGCGCCTCCCTGTCGGTCGGCCTGCTGGTCGCGGTGCTGGCAACCTCGGTCGGGGTGGCGCTCGGCCTGCTGGCCGGCTTCGTCCGCTGGGCCGAAGGTCCGGTGATGCGGCTGATGGACGGGTTGATGGCCATTCCGGACATCCTGCTCGCCATCGCGCTGATGGCGGTGACGCGCGCCGGCCTGACCACCGTGGTCGTGGCTATCACCGTTCCGCAGGTGCCGAGGGTGGTGCGTCTGGTCCGCTCGCTGGCGCTGAGCCTGCGCGAACGGCAGTATGTCGAGGCCGCGCATGCGCTGGGCACGCCCCTGCCGGTGATCCTGGTCCGCCATGTGTTGCCCAACGTGATCACGCCGCTGATCGTACAGGCGACCTTCATCGCCGCGACCGCCATTCTGATCGAGGCGCTGCTGTCCTTCCTCGGCGTCGGGCTGCCGCCGCAGATCCCGAGCTGGGGCACCATGATGGCGGACGCCCGCAACTTCATCGCCATCGCCTTCCACGCCGCGCTGTTCCCCGGTCTGTTCCTGGCAGCCACGGTGCTGTCGGTGAACCTGATCGGCGACGGGCTGCGCGACGCCCTCGATCCCCGTCTGGCCCGCCAACTCTAGGATTCCGCCATGACCGCCTCACGCGACCTGCGGGACGATCCGCCCCTGTTGGAAATCGACGAACTGCGCACCCACTTCGACACGCTGGCCGGCACCGTCCGGTCGGTGGACGGCGTCTCCTACCGGCTGAACGCCGGGGAAACGCTTGGCATCGTCGGCGAGTCCGGATGCGGCAAGAGCGTGACCGCCCTGTCGATCCTGCGCCTGCTGCCGTCGCCGCCGGCCCGCTTCGCCGGAGGCGCCATCCGCTTCCGCGGTATCGATCTGCTGTCGCTGTCGGAACGCGAGATGCGCGACATCCGCGGCAACCGGATTTCGATGATCTTCCAGGAGCCGATGACCTCGCTGAACCCGGTGCTGACGGTCGGACGCCAGATCGCCGAGACGGTCATGCTGCACCAGGGCCTCGGCCGACGCGAAGCGTGGACCCGCGCGGTGGAGATGCTGCGGCTGGTCCAGATCGCCGAGCCGAACCGCCGTGCCGCCGAGTACCCGCATCAGATGTCGGGCGGGATGCGCCAGCGGGTGATGATCGCGCTGGCCCTGGCCTGCCATCCCGACGTGCTGATCGCCGACGAGCCGACGACCGCGCTGGACGTGACCATCCAAGCACAGATCCTCGACCTGCTGCGCGATCTTCAGGCCCGGCTCGGCATGGGGATCATCATGATCACCCATGATCTCGGGGTGGTGGCTGAATGCTGCGACCGCGTCGTGGTGATGTATGCCGGCCGCAAGGTGGAGGAGGCGCCGGTCGAGGATTTGTTCGACCGGCCGCTGCATCCCTACACCCGCGCGCTGATGGCATCGATGCCGTCCATGGCCGGCGGCGGTTCGCGCCTGCCGGAAATTCCTGGCATGGTGCCCGCTCCCCAGGATCTCGGCGCCGGCTGCGCCTTCGCCCCGCGCTGCGCCTTTGCCACGGAGCGATGCCGGCGCGAGCCCCCGCCCCTGACCGCCGTCGGCGACGGCCATGCCGTCGCCTGCTTCGAGGCGGAGCGCGTGGGCGGCACCACCGCGGCGTTCCCCCTCCCCTTCCAGACCTCTCCAACCCAGGCTGGAGCATCCGCATGACCCTGCAATCGATCGCAACCCCGTCGCCTCTCCTGGACGTGACGAACCTCACCAAGCACTTCGTGCTTGGCCGCCGGGCGCCGTGGACGCCTACCCCGAGCGTGAAGGCGGTGGACGGCGTGTCCTTCGCGCTGGATCGGGGCGAGACGCTGTCCCTGGTCGGCGAGTCCGGCTGCGGCAAGACCACCACGGGCAAGTCGGTGCTGCGCCTGATCGAACCCAGCGGTGGCTCGATCCGTCTCGACGGCGAGGATCTGCTCTCGCTGTCCCCGACCGAGATGCGCCGCCGCCGCCGCGACATGCAGATCGTCTTCCAGGATCCCTATGCCTCGCTGAACCCGCGCCTGCCGGCCGGCGAGATCGTCGCCGAGCCGCTACGCAACTTCGACGACCCGGCTTGGCGCTCGGCCAGGCAACGGGAGGAACGCATCGCCTGGCTGTTCTCCAGGGTCGGTCTGCGGCCAGAGACGATGCGCAAGCTGCCGGCCGAGTTCTCCGGCGGACAGCGCCAGCGTCTGGGCATCGCCCGCGCGCTGGCACTCAACCCGAAGCTGATCGTCTGCGACGAGCCGGTGTCGGCGCTCGACGTCTCGGTCCAAGCCCAGGTGGTCAACCTGCTGATGGACCTGCAGGCGGAATTCGGCATCGCCTATCTGTTCGTGGCCCATGATCTGGCGGTGGTCCGCCACATCAGCCACCAGGTGGCGGTGATGTATCTCGGCCGCATCGTCGAGATTGCGGACCGTGACACGCTGTTCAACATCCCCGCCCACCCTTACACCCGGATGCTGCTGTCGTCGGTGCCGTCGCCCCGTCCCAGGGCGAAAGCGGAGCGGATGCTGCCGCTCGGCGACCCCCCGAGTCCGTTCAAGCCGCCGAGCGGCTGCGGCTTCCATCCCCGCTGTCCGTTCGCCCGGGCCGAATGCCGGGAGACCGCGCCGACGCTGGCCCCGCCCGCCGCGGGCGGCCCCCCGTCGCATCGGGTGGCATGCCATCTCGCCGCATAGACCGGTCCACGCCCGTCGCTCCACCCCCCTGATCAAGGCTGCACCATGATGTCGCCACCACGGCCATTCTCCTTTCCATCGCACCTCCACACATCTCCAGATGGCGCCGTCGGGCCGGAAGGATTTTCCCCATGAACAGTTTGGAGGCGTCACGGCCGGCCTATGATCTGGTCCTGCGCAACGGAACCGTGGTGGACGGCAGCGGCCGGGCGGGCTTCACGGCGGACGTTGCGATTGCCGCAGACCGTATCGCCGCGGTAGGCCGGTTGCCGGCGGGAAGCGGCACGGCGGAGTTGGACGTGACCGGGCTGGTGGTGGCCCCGGGATTCATCGACGTCCACACCCACGATGACCGGCTCGTGCTCATCCGGCCGCAGGCGAAACCGAAGATCACCCAAGGGGTCACGACCGTGGTGACCGGCAACTGCGGGGCCAGTCTCGCACCGGCCATGCTGAACGACCCGATCCCGGGACCTCTGAACCTTCTGGGCAAGAGCGCCGGCGACTTCTTCTCCTCGTTCGCCGACTACGTGACGGCCGTCGGAAAGGCCTCCCCCGCGGTGAATGTCGTGCCGCTGGTTGGACACATGACCTTGCGCGCGTCGGTTGGCGCCGATCCGGCGCGCGCGGCGTCGGCCGACGAGATCGTCCGCATGCAGGCCATGCTGAGGGAAGCCCTGGAAACCGGCGCCTGCGGCTTTTCGACCGGACTGGCCTATCCGTTCAGCAACAACGCGTCTACGGCGGAAGTGACGGCGCTCGCCGCGGTGGCCGGAGAATTCGGCGCCATCTACACCACCCACATGCGCAACGAGGGTGAAGGCATGCTGGCGGCTCTGGAGGAATCGTTCGCCACCGCGCGCGCCGCCGGGGTGCGGTTGGTCATTTCGCATCACAAGTGCCTCGGCATGTCGATGTGGGGGCGCAGCGCACAGACGCTGGCGGCGATCGACGAGGCGGCGCGGTCGTGGGACGTCGCATTCGACGCTTATCCCTATACGGCCAGCTCGACCATCCTGTTGCCCGGCAAGCTCAAGACCGCGCGCGAAACCTGGGTGACGTGGTCGACCCCGCACCCGGAAGCGACCGGCCGGCGCGTCGAGGACATCGCATCGGCATGGGGCTGCACGCCTGAAGAGGCGGCGGAACGGCTCGGCCCGGCCGGCGCCATCTACGTCAACATGGACGAGGACGATGTTCGCCGCATCATGAAGCACCCGTTGTGCATGATCGGATCGGACGGGCTGCCGCATGACCAACACCCGCATCCGCGACTGTGGGGCACGTTCCCGCGGGTCCTCGGCCACTATAGCCGGGATATTGGGCTGTTCCCTCTTGAGGAGGCGGTGCATCGCATGACCGGCCTGCCGGCCCGCCATTTCGGCATCGCCGACCGCGGCACCGTCAGCGTCGGCGCCTTTGCCGATCTCTGCGTTTTCGATCCGGCGACGGTGCGTGACCACGCCGATTTCACCCGTCCGACGGAGCCCGCCTCCGGCATCGTCCATGTGCTTGTCAACGGGCACATGGCATTGCGCGACGGCCGCCACACCGGCAGCGGTGTGGGCCGTATCATCGGCAAAGCCGGCGGATGACTTCCTGAACGACCTGCTCCTTCTCGCCAGTAAACGCGTTGATTTCCGCAATGACCTCGGTGCCGCCGTCCTTCACGCGGCACTCGATCCGTGCCGGCAGGATTTCATTTCTCTGCAGGCCGCCCGTCTACAACTGCTTCAACCTCCAACGCCACCTGGTCTCACGCCGTACCCTGCACACCTTCCGGGCGCAGGTCAGAGTGGACTGGCAGGCAGCGGCTGTCGCGGCGTGAGCCTGGCGGGAAATCGAAGCATGCTGCGCGCCTGCCAAGTTATCGCGGCAATGCCCTTGATAGAGCGGATTGACCGGCATCTGAATCGGGGGATTCCCACGAGCGGTCATTTATGATTCAAGCTTTGGACTGGTTGAAGGAGGCCGGTCTGGATGGCGAAAGCCCTGTCTGTCGATCTTCGTCGGCGTGTGGTGGAGGCGGTTGCGGCTGGAGCGTCTTGCCGGGCAGCCGCGGCACGCTTCGAGGTTGGGGTTTCCTCAGCGATCCGCTGGGTGGTCCGTGCGCGAACGCGCGGAGACCTGACCCCGGACAAACGCGGTGGCAATGTCCGCTCACATCGGATCGACGAGCACCGGGACCTCATCCTTGGCTGGATCGAGGAGAAGCCCGACCTGACCTTGGCGGAGGTGGCCGAGCGTCTGGATGAGGCGGTGGGGTATCGGCCACTGCCCAGCGTTGTGTGCCGGTTCTTCCAGCGTCACAGTGTGACGCGGAAAAAAAGACGGCGCACGCTGCCGAACAGGATCGAGCGGACATAGCCGCCGGCCGTCAGGCTTGGTTCGACGTCCAGCCGGACCTGGACCCAGAGCGCCTGGTGTTCATCGATGAATGCGGCACCTCCACCAAGATGGCGGGGATGTACGGCCGCGCGTTACGAGGAGAACGCTGCCGCGCTGCGGTTCCTCATGGGCAATGGAAGACGACGACCTTCGTGGGCGCCCTTCGGTTGTCCGGGATCACCGCCCCGATGACACTCGACGGCGCCATGGGCGGCGCAGCCTTTCTCGCTTATGTCGAGCGGGTCCTGGGACCGACGTTGAGCCACGGAGACGTCGTCGTGATGGACAACTTGCCCGCCCACAAGCTTCCGGCCGTGCGGGCGGCAATCGAGCGGACAGGTGCCGTCCTGAAGCTCCTGCCGCCTTACAGCCCCGACTTCAACCCCATCGAGATGGCCTTCTCAAAGATCAAGGCGAGCCTCAGGGAAGCCGCCGCAAGGACGCTCCCAGAACTGTGGGATGCTATCGACAACGTGACGCCAAGCGACAGTCGAGCCTTCTTTACCGCCGCCGGTTACGAACCAGAAGAATCGGAATCCGCTCTAATACTACACTCGGCATTTATCGATTTGTATACGTCGTTTCCAATGCGATTGTTTTGCTCGCTGTTGATGACGTCTTCACCAAAGTGACCAATCGATAACGGCGTCGATGCCAAGTGTCGGCCGAGGCAGAAGGTGAAGAAGCAGGCGTCGAAATTCCGGTACAGTCAGGGGGATCAAGTCGGCCGCCGGGTCGACCAGGTCCTCTCCCCCCGATGGCCGCCTTGCGCAAGACGGTGAGGAAGGCGAATGCCAGCATGGCCAAGGTGATGTGGCGGTGCCATCCGGTCCAGGAGCGCGCCTCGTACTGGTCGAGCTCGACCTCGCCATTGCGCCATCTCGAAGCTGCTCTCGATGGTCCAGCGCGCGCCTGCCACCCGCACCAGATCGGCCAACGCGGTCCCTTCCGGAGCATGGGTCAGGTAGAAGGTCAACGCGCCATCCCCCAGACGGCGTCGGATCAGAAGGGCTTTGTTCCAGCCCTGCGGGGCACCACGGAACGGCAGGTGTGCCCAATCGTAAAGCCGCGGCCCCTTGGCGCCATCGCCGGCACTGAGCCGCTTCCAGCCGTCCGCGGGCACTTCTTCGATCCAGTCGCTCACCGTACCCGGCCATAGCCGCTGACCGCTGGTAACGGTCAGCACGCACCCGATCCGGCGGCGCTTCAGTTCGCGCCGGATGGCGCTGTCGGTGTCGTAGACGCTGTCGCCTGCCACCCAGGCACACGGCACGCCGGCGTCCAGCGCGCGCTTCAGCATCGTGAGACCCAGCTTGGGCTTGGTGGCAAAGGCCACCTCCTCCGGCACCCAGGCCGTGCGGCAGCGATCCTCATCGCCGGCCCAGGACTGCGGCAAATACAGGGCGCGGTATATCAGGGCGTAACCATGTCGTCCGGCGTAGCCAAGGAAGACGCCGATCTGACAGTTCTCGATGCGCCCAGCGGTGCCTGAGTATTGACGCTGCACGCCGACCGAACGCTCGCCCTTCTTCAGGAAACTGGTCTCGTCCAGCACCAGCACGGCGTCGGGATCGCCCAGATGATCAACGACATAAGTCTGCAAGTCGTCGCGAACGGCGTCGGCGTCCCAGCGCATGCGGGCCAGGAAATCCTGGACGCTGTCGGGGCTGGCATCGCCGGCAGCTTCAGCCAGATGCCAGCCGTTCTTGCGCTCCAGGGGAGACAGAAGGCCCGCCAAATACCGACGAGCCCGCTCGCCTGCCTCTGGCCGACAAAATCGGGGGCCAATCCGGACAGCCAGCACATCCAGATCCCGAGCCCAACTCGCCGCTTCCGCTGCCGTCATCATCCCAACCTCCCAGCGTTAGGATGATCCCTTCAACAAGCGGGCCGCAAATTGATCCGGGTTGTAGTATTAGTGCCCCAGGAGCCGGTTGTGCCTATAGCATGCTGTTGCAGGCACTGTTGACGGCAATCTGCATGCCAGTCCGTCCGACTGCTGCAACAGTCCCGCTCTCCTCAAAGAAGCGTTCACATAACTTCCAATTGAAACACCACGCCACGAACAAGGTCTCAGTGGCAATTCTCCAATCTCATGTGGGGATACTGAGCCGACGAGCAACGAGGTTGGCAAGCGCCACATCTTCAATTCCTACGCCAACCGACTTGTAGACGATGATCTGCTCGTGATCACCTCTCCACGCATTGGGTTCGGCGACCACGGCGCCCAGTTCCTCCACTCGCTGCCAGTCCACCGCGTCGCCGGCGAGCACCAGATCGCCCGCCTCGCGGCGCGCCTGCGGCTTCCACTCCACGACAATGCGCTCCGCGCGCTCGAGCAGGATCGCATCGATTTCCCGAGTGTCGGGTTTGCTTGATCCGATTGCCGCCACGAAGGCACCACGCTTCACCACATTACCGGAAAAAAGTGGGGTCTTGGCACGGGTCGCCGTGACGATGATGTCAGCCTCACGCACGGCCTCAGCCGCCTCGACCGCCGCCGCATCGACCCCGAAGCGGTCGCGAATCCATCTGGCGCAATCGACAGCCCCCTCCCGACCGACAATATGCACGAGGCCAAACGTCCGGGTGGTCAGAAAGGCTTCCAAATGCGCACGGGCCTGGATGCCTGTGCCGAACACGGCCAGCACCTCGGCATCGCGCCGGGCCAAGGCATTGGCAGCCACCACCGTGACTGCCGCAGTGCGGAATTCAGTCAGCGCGTTGCCTTCCATGACGGCGATCAGCCGGCCATCGGTGTTGGAAAACAGAGGAAGGATAAAATTGAACTTGCCGTCGACCGTCGGGTAGATCTTGGCCCCCGTGACGCCGGCGTCGGTGAGGATGGCACCCATCATGCCGAGCGATACACCGCCGCCATGTACCCGAACGCGGTCCTGCATGGCGGCGGCGCCGCGTCCATGATCGCGGAAAGCGTCTGCCATGGCAGCAATGGCATCGGGAAAGGTCAGGACGCTACGAACGTCTGAATCGCTGATGAACACTGTAACCTCCGGAAATGGCCGAATGGCCGCCGTTGAGCAAAATTGGCAGATTGGTCGGTTCAATTGCCCGATCCGCCCGGATACCCGCCCCATCACTCGCTAAGAGGCGGGAACCAGTTCGGCGCTGGTTCCAGCGAGGCTGGGCAAGGTGAACCCCTGGAGCGAAATGGCCGGGCGACGGCCGGCCACCAGATCACCAACGACCCGCGCCGACCCCATCGCCAAGGTAAAGCCGAGGGCGCCGTGCCCGACATTCAAGAGCAGATTGGACAATTTCGTCGGCCCGAGAATTGGCATGCTGGTCGGCGTTGCCGGTCGCAAGCCGCACCATGGATCGAGTTGCCGATAGTCGGAAACGTCGGGGAAAGCGGCCTTCGCTTCGCGGATCAGCAGCGCCAGCCGCTGTTCATCCATCTCCCGTCCGTACCCGACGATGTCGGCCATACCCGCGACACGCAGGCGATCGCCGAGCGGAGCGTAGACGATCTTGCGGGCATAATCCGTGACGCTGACAGCGGGAGACGTTGCCGCTGCGCGTACCGCCACCGAAATGCTGTATCCTTTCAGCGGGTAGATCGGCAGATCGACCCTCGCCGTGCCTGCCAGCGCCCGGCTTCCGGTTCCGAGAGCAAGGATATAGGCGTCGGCCTCAATCGCGCCCTGGTCGGTTTCGAGCGCCAACACCCGTTCCCGATCGCAAACGAATCTGCTGGCGGCGAGGCCATAGGCGAATTTGACAGTGTAAGGCGCCGCACGCAGCAGCGCTTCCAGCCCGACGCAGAACCGATAGCAATCGGCGGCCTGCTCGCTGGGCGTGAAAATCCCGCCGACCAGGCGGTCGCGAATGCGGGACAGGGACGGCTCGATCGTCAGGCACTCCGCCGCATCAACGGCGTGCTGAACGCAGCCGAAGCGTTCCTGGTAGCGCATTTGCGCGACGGCGCCCTGGAAACTCTTCTCGTTGGAGTAGACTACCAGCTTGCCCGTGCGGGAGTGCGAAAAGTCCAGTTCGGTTCCGGCGACGAACTCTTCCAGCATCGCGCGGCTGTACAAGGAGAGGGTCAGCAGGCGCTCGGTGGCGCGGCGGCTCTGCCGGCCGGTGCACGCCGCCAGGAACTGCAGGCACCAGCGCCATTGATGCGGATCGAGACGCGGATGGAAACGCAGCGGCGAATTGCGGTCGAGCAGCCAGAGCGGCAAATCCCGCAAGGCGCCGGGGCCGGCCAGCGGTGCGACGTAGCTGTAGCTGAGCTGACCGCCGTTGGCGTAGCTGGCACTGCGCGCCGGACCGTGCTCCCGGTCGACGACCGTGACATGGTGGCCGTCCTGGGCAAGGCAGTAAGCGGTGGTCAGGCCGGCGACACCGGCCCCGAGAACGATGATGTGCATGCGTGCATCTTTCAATTGGAGCGCGGCATCCGCTCACGCGGCGCGCAACTGCGCCAGGAACCGGGCCACCGCTCCGTGCAGGTTTTCAGCCTCGGTCACGAACTCGCTGGCGACCGCCTGCACCTCACGAACCGTCGCCGACGAGGTCTCCGCCGCCACGCTGACGTCAGTGATGTGGTGCGATACCTCCCGTGTGCCCGATGCCACTCCCTGCACGTTGCGGGCAATGTCGGCGGTGGCTGCACCCTGCTGTTCGACCGCCGTGGCGATTGTGGCGGAGATCTCCTGCATGGCGGTGATCGTGTCGGCGATCTCGCGGATGGCGGTCACGGCTGCACCGGTGGCGCTTTGCATTGCGCCGACCTGCGCCTTGATCTCGTCGGTCGCCTTGCCCGTCTGCGAGGCCAGGCTCTTCACCTCCGAGGCGACGACCGCGAACCCGCGTCCCATCTCGCCGGCCCGGGCCGCTTCGATGGTGGCGTTCAGGGCCAGCAGGTTGGTCCGGTGGGCGATCTCGCTGATCAGCGTGACGATGCGCCCGATGCGCTCCGCCGCCTCCTCCAGGCCGGCGACCATCGCGTTGGTGTGATGGGCCTTGGCGGTGGCCTCGCGGGCGACATCGGCGGCGCGGCTGACCTGGCTGGACACGTCGGCGATGGATGCCGACAGCTCCTCGGCACCGCCGGCCACGGCATCCACGCGCACCGACGCCTCGTCGGCCAGACAGGCGACCTTGGCCGCCTCGCGGCTTGAGCATTCGGCTGCCTCGAAAACGATGCCGAAGCGTTGCTGGAGCTGGCCGGCACGCTCGTTGAGCGCCGCCACCACGCTGTGCACGCTGCTTTCCAGGCGGTTCGAGATGCCGGCCATCAGACGTTGCTGCTCGGCCGCGGCCCGGTCGGCCTGTGCCGCGGCTTCGGACTCCAGTCGCCCACGCTCCAGCAGCGCGTCGCGGAACACCTGGACGGACCGCGCCATGGTGCCGATCTCGTCGGAGCGCGAGGCATGCGGCACCGTAGCGCCTGTATCGCCAGCCGACAGGTGTTGCATGACCTGCGCGATGCGCAGCATCGGACGGGACACCATCCGCGCCACGAACGCATAGAGGATGACCGCTCCGAACACCGACGCCGCCGCTCCGACGGCCATGATCAGGCGCTGCTCGGCGAAGCGTTCCGACGCGGCCTGCGACTGCGCGGCAAGGGCCGTGCGCTCCGCTTCGATGGTTTCGCTGACCGAGTGGCGAATGCGTTCGATCGCATTGCGCGACGCGTCGGTGGCGGTCATGATCCGCATGTCGCCCTGCACCGCGTCCCGCCACTGCTTGACCGCCTCGATGGTCGCCTCGAGCCGGGCGCGGTGAGGCAGGTCGGCCGGTCGGAGCGCCTGCGTCTCCGCGACAAGGGTGTCGAACCTTCGCTTAAGCGTGTCCTTGAAGGGGGCCAGAACCTCTGTATTGGTGGACGCCAGATAGAGGCTGACGGCCATGTCCTGCTCGGAGACGTTCTGGAGGATCTGCTGCAGCCGGCCGATCACTTCATATCCCTGGACGGTGGCCTCCTCGCTGCGGCCGATCGCCTCCAGCCCCCGCAGATTGACGCCGGCCACGGCGAATGACACCGCCACGAACATACCGAAGAGGAGGACCAGCTTGGTCGCGATGCCTTTGGCGCGCCTGCCCGGACCTGTGTTCATGAACGCCTCCTGCGCGGATCAGGCCGCGCTGGTGTGGGGATTGCGGATGACCCGTCCGGGACGCGCGCCGACGATGCCGCCGTCCCGCAGCACGGGCTGGCCGTTGACGAAGACGTGGACGATGCCGGCCGCTGGCTTGGTGGGGTTGCGGAAGTCGGCGCAGTCGCACACCGTGGCCGGGTCGAAGACGCAGAGGTCGGCAAAGGCGCCGACGCTGACGGTGCCGCGATCGGCGATGCCGAACTGCCGCGCCGGCAGCCCGGTCATCCGGTGGACCGCCTCTTCCAGGGTGAACAGGCCGGTCTCGCGGCAATAATGGCCGAGCACGCGCGGGAACGTGCCCCAGAGCCGCGGATGCGGGTGCTGATCGTGCGGCAGGCCGTCGGACCCGATCATGCAGAGCCGGTGCTTCAGAATGCGGCGGACATCAGCTTCGTCCATATTGACGTAGATCGCACCGGCCGGTGCCAGGCGTTCCGCCGCTTCCTCCGGCGTGCAGCCCCAGTCAGCGGCGATGTCGTCGACCCGCCGGCCGGTCGCCTCGGGAAAGGGGGTGGACCAGGTCACCCAGGTCTCGCTGGAACGCTGGAGCTTTTCCGGCAGCAGGACGGTGGAGCTTGCGGTGTAGGGGTAGGCATCGAGGGCGATGTTCGACACCCCCGCAGCCTTGTCAACGGTCGCCGCGTCGATGGCCGCCAGCGTCAGGACGCTGCGCCCCCAGACCGACAGGCCGAGGCACTTGTGGTGGGAAATGACCAACCGCACCCCGGCGGCGCGCGCGGTGGCGAAGGATTCCTCGAGCGACGCCAGCACCCCCTCCCCTTCGTCGCGCATGTGGGTGGTGTAGACCGCACCGTAGCGGCCGGCGACCGAGGCGAGCGCCACCACCTCTTCCATCGGTGCGTTGCGGCTGAAGGGATAGGCGAGGCCGGTGGAGAAGCCGAAGGCCCCCGCCCGCATCGCCTCGTCCAGCATCGCCCGCATGGCGGCGACCTCGCCTTCCGACGCCGCCCGTGCCGGGTCGGCGCCGACCGACGCGCGTAGCCCCATGTGCCCGACCAGCGGCACCACGTTCACCGCGGGGGACGCCCCCTCCACCGCCGCCAGATAGGCGGGAAAGGTGCCGAAGAAGTCGTCCGTCGCCTTGCCCAGCACGTTCAGCGGGGCCGGCACGATGCCATCGGAGGCCGCGGAATCGAGGATCACGGGAGCGAGGCTGACGCCGCAATTGCCGGTGACCACGGTCGTCACGCCCTGCGTGACCTTCGGCTCCGCCTCCGGCTGGATGAGGATCAGCCGGTCATCGTGGGTGTGGACGTCGATGAATCCGGGCGCCACCACCAGTCCGGTCACGTCCAGCTCCAGCGCGCCGCTGCCCTCGGTCAACGGACCGACCGCGACGATGCGGTCCGCCGCGATGGCGACATCCGCCGTGAAGGCCGGCCGCCCGCTGCCGTCGGCCACCATGCCGTTGCGCAGAACCACGTCGTAAAGCGGGCGCGGTTCCCCGTTTCCGTCCCCGCCGCAAGGCTGCGGCAGAGACGGAGTGATGAGCTCTTCCATGATGCGTCCCTTATGCCTTGGCCCGGCGCGCCGCCCGTGCCCGCAGTCCTTCGATAGCGCCCATCAGCAGCACGGACATGACGATGATGAGCGTGGAAACCACCGCGATGGTCGGCGACAGGTCGAAGTCGATGTCCTCGAACATCTTGCGTGTCAGCGTCTTTTCGGTGCTGCTGGACAGGAAGTAGGAGATCACCGCCTCGTCCAGCGAAGTGATGAAGGCGAAGGCCGCGGCGGTCGCGAAGCTGGGCCCCAGCAGCGGCAGCGTGACATGCCGGAAGGCGCGCAGCCGGTTCGCCCCAAGGCTGGCCGCCGCCATCTCCAGGCTGGGGTCCATCTTCTGCAGGCCGGCCGAGACAGTGATGACAACGAAGGGCAGACAGACCACCGTGTGGGCCAGCACGAAGCCTGTCAGCGAGCCCAGCAGGTTCCACTTCATGTAGACCATGTACATGGCGACGGCGATCACGATGTGCGGCACGATCATCGGCGCCAGCACGACGGCGCGCACGGCGCCCTTCAACGGCACCCTGCCCCGCACCAGCGCCAGTGCGCCCATGGTGCCGAACGTCATGGCCGCAACGGTGGTCAATCCGGCGACCTTCAGGCTGAACAGCGTGGCGCCGATCCATTCCGGGTCCTGGAAATACGCTACGTACCAGCGCAGCGACCAGTGGGCCGGCGGGAAAGCCAGATACTGGGTGTCGCTGAACGAGGTCGGAATGACGACGAGGGTCGGCAGCAGCAGGAAAAGGAAGATCAGGGCGCAGACGCCCTTGAGCAGCGCGTCGCCGAAATGTTTCGAGAGATTCTGGCGCTGGGCGGCCGCGGTGGCCGCCGGCGCGGAATGCGCGTGCGAGGTCATGACGCGGCCTTCTTGTCGAGCCCGAGGAAACGGTTGAACACCGTGACGAGCAGCAGGGTGATGCCGAGCAGAAGGGCTGCAAGCGCACCGGCGAAGGGCCAGTTGAGCAGTTCCGTGGTCTGCTGGCCGATGAGCGTGGCGACCATCAGCGTCTCCGGTCCCCCGACCAGCGCCGGCGTGACGTAGAAGCCCAGCGACAGGATGAAGACCATCAGCACGCCCGAGGCGACGCCCGGCAGGCTCAGCGGCAGCACCACCAGGAAGAAGACACGGGATGCTTTGGCGCCGAGGCTCTGCGCCGCCAGCGGCAGGTCGCGCGGGATGGTGCGCAGCGCCGCCCAGATCGGCAGGATCATGTAGGGCAGCAGCACATGGGTCATGGCGATGGTGACCGACAGCTCGTTGTAGAGCAGCGGCAGCGGCGCATCGGTCAGCCCCAGGCCCATCAGCACGGAATTGAGCAGGCCATTGCGTTGCAGGATGATGATCCAGGCATAGCTGCGCACCAGCACGCTGGTCCACAGCGGCACCAGGACGCAGGCGGTCGCGACGGCAAGCCGCCAGCCGCTCAGCCGGGCCATCAGGAAGGCCACCGGATAGGCCAGCACCAGCGTCAGGGCGGTGACCGTGATGCCCAGCAGGAGGGTCCGGCCGAGGATGCGCAGGTAGAGCGGCGATTCGGCGATGTGGACGAACTCGGCGAGAGTAAAGTCCGGGTTCCAGACGCTCACCGAAAGCAGGCGGCCGACCGGCAGGATGAACGCCACGCACAGCCCGATCACCAGCGGGCCGACCAGCAGCAGGGAGAGCGATGCCGGAAACCTCCGTCCGTCGGCTTGCCACAGCGTGGCCGCGAGCCGTTTGAGCGATGCGGTCATGGCGGCGCCCCTCAATAGACCAGCGCGTTGGCAGGGTCCCAGGTCAGGGACACCGCCTCGCCGCGCACGGGCTTCATCGCGTCGCTCTGCACCGGGACGCGCACGGTGATCTCGGGCAGGCCGTCGGAGCGCAGCAGGTAGATCAGCGTCGGTCCGGCATAGATCACGTCCGCCACCGTGGCGGCCATCCCGCCGGCGGTGGCGGGCGCCAGCGCGATGCGCTCCGGACGGACCGTCAGACGCACCCGTGCCCCCGACGCCGTGCCGTGACGGGCGGCGGCGGCGGCCGGCGTGCCCCGCACCACCGCCCCGCCGGCAAGCCGCACCGTCCACTCCTTTCCGGCAGTGGCCACAAGCTCGCCATCCAGCAGGTTGGTCTCGCCGACGAAGCTGGCGACGAAGGGGTTCGCCGGCCGCTCGTACAGCTCCGCCGGGGTGCCGACCTGCTCCAGCCGGCCCCGGTTCATGACCGCAATGCGGTCGGCCATGGTCAGCGCCTCCTCCTGATCGTGGGTAACGTAGATCACCGTGGCGCCCAGAGACTCCTGAAGGTGCTTGATTTCGATCTGCATGCGCTCCCGCAGTTTCTTGTCGAGCGCCCCCAGCGGCTCGTCCATCAGCAGCACGGGGGGCCGGTAGACGATGGCGCGGGCAAGAGCCACGCGCTGCTGCTGGCCACCGGAGAGCTGCGCCGGCAACCGCTTCTCCATGCCCTCCAGCCCGACGGCGCGCAGCGCATCCAGCGCCTTGAGCCGGCGCTCCCCGGTGGTGACGCCGCGCATGCGCAACGGGAACGCCACATTGTCGAGAATGGTCATGTGCGGGAACAGCGCGTACTTCTGAAACACCATGCCGACGTCGCGGCGGTGCGCCGGCATGCGTGACACGTCGACGCCGTCGATGCATACGGCGCCGCTGTCCGGGTGTTCGAAGCCGGCGATCATCATCAGCAGCGTCGTCTTTCCCGACCCGCTGGGGCCGAGCAGCGCCACGAACTCACCCCGACCGACGGAGAGGTTGACGCCGTCCACCGCCGTGAAGCTGCCGTAGTGTTTGATGATGCTGTCCATCGACACCGTTCCGCCGCGAATGGGCTGCAAGGCGGAATAGTCCTCGTGGATGGAGTGGGCTGTGGTCATGGAGCTCTCCTCTCAGGAGACACCCACCGCTGCATGGCGGCGGGGCGGGGTTCTGGGTGCGGCGTTGGGGGGAATATCCCGGAATGCCGTGCATCACGCCGCGACGCGGCACAGCGTCGCGCGCTGCCTTGGAACCGGGCTGTCGATGGTGCGCTCCGCCTCAGCCGCGAACGACAGCAGCATCGTGTCGTCATGGCGCCGTGCGGCGAACTGCAGGCCCACCGGCATGCCTCGGGCGGTGAAGCCGATCGGGATGGACAGCGCCGGGAGGTCGAGATAATTGGCGAACCGGGTGAAGACAGTCGGCACGTGGTCCTCGTCCACCGCGGATACGGGGATCGCGCCGTCGGGGCAGGTTGGAAGCGCGATAAGGTCGAACCCGCACATCGCGGCGTCGAACCGCCGCTGGTGCTGCCGCCGCTCCGCAATCATCGCTTCGTGCGGCGGCATGGCGCGACCGCTCAGGATGCGGTTGCGGACGACCGGCCCGAACAGCTCCGGCGTCGCCTCGATCGCCGCCCCATGGATGGCGTAGGCTTCGTAGAGCGCGAGGTGGCCAGCCAGCGCCGAGTAGGTTTCGAGGCGTTCCGGACTGTGGAACCGTCCGACCCGGTGTCCGGCATGCGCCAGCCTGACCAGCGCCGCCCGGTAGAGCGCCTGGATCTCCGGCGTCACCGTGTCCAGTTCGACGTCCTCGAGATCGCCGATCCGCAGCGGGGTAACGGAGCCCTGTGACATCCCGCCCGCTGTCCCGCCGCCCTTCAACAGTTCCGTGAACACCGTCCGCACGTCCTCGACGGTCTGGCCAAGCAACCCGACGACGTCGTGCGTCGGGCTGTAGGGGATCACCCCGTCGAGCGGCACCAGCCCCGGAGATGGCTTGAATCCGACGATGCCGCAGAAGCCGGCGGGAATGCGCACCGACCCTCCGGTGTCGGAACCGAGGGCGATCGGCGCCAAGCCGGCGGCGACGGCGACCGCGGACCCGCTGCTCGACCCGCCGGGAACGCAGTGCTCTCCGACGTTCCAGGGGTTGCGGGGGATCGGGGACGCGCTCTGGGTCCCCCAGCCGCCGCAGCCCAGCTCGACCGTCGCGGTCTTGCCAAGAACGATCATCCCGGCATCCTGCAGCCGCTTCACCGAGCAGGAGGACGCGGGCGCCGGGGTCGGCGGTCGCGCGTTCGACCCGCCGCGCGTCGGCAGGCCGGCCACGTCGAACAGGTCCTTGACCGCCAGCGGAATCCCGTCGAGCGAACCGCGCGCCAGCCCGCTGCGGCGGCGGGCATCGCTTTCCCGGGCCAGCGACAAAGCGTCGTCGGCCAAGGCGACGAAGGCGTTCAACGTCGGATCGTCCCGGCGAATGCGATCAAGACAGCCGGAGACGATGGCTTCGGAGGACAGATGGCCCTCGGCCAGTGCCGTCGACAGTTGGGACAGGGTCAGGCCGGACCCATTCGGGTTGCAAGCGTCCATGGTCGATGAATCCAGGATTGATGCGCCGTTTCGATCGGCGCCATCGTTTCAGGCTCGCGTTTCAGGCTCGGGCGGCGGTCGGGAGCGTCACCTACTGAGCCACCGATTCCACCGTTCGATAACCGCGGCGCGATTGGCGGCGATCCATGCAGGGTCGATCACGGCCATCTTCGCCATGTTTTCCGGCGCCGAGCCACGCGCTGCACGGTCCTCGGGGCTGAGAAGCGCCAGCATGTTGCGGTTCGAGGTGTCGTATTTGAATGCGTTCGCGAAGGTGAGGTGGGCTTCCGGCCGGGTCAGGTAATAGTCGAGAAAGGCGTAGGCCTTGTCCTGGTTAGCTCCACCCTTGAGCATCGCCCAATAGCCGATGTTCGGCACGGCGTCGTTCCAGACGACGGAGATGGGCAGCCCCTGGTCCTTGAGGACGAAGCCGCTGCCCGACCACATCATGGCCATGACGACCTCGTTGGAGCGGAGCAGCTGCATGCTCTGGTCGCCGGTGCGCCACCATACGGCGATCGATGGACGCAGCTCGTCGAGTTTCTTGAACGCACGATCGAGGTCGAGCGGGAAAAGCTTGTCCCGCGGCACCCCGTCGGCCATCAATGCCGCCATGAGCGGCCACCAGGGCGCCCCGGCGTTGGGCATCGCGCGCGGTCCGGGGAAGCGTTTGACATCCCAGAAATCGGCCCAAGTCTGCGGCCCGCCTTGAGGGAATCGCTTGGCGTCGTACACGATGCTGACGCCGCCCATGGTGCGCAGCAGGCCACGTTCGGTGCAGGCACCGTCAACCGCCTGGGAGAGGTTCGTGAGCCTGGAGCAGTCAAGCTTGGCCAAGCTGTCGGCCTGCGCGACCAGATCCTCCGGCCAGGCCGTGACGATGTCCCAGCCGATGGCGTTCGCCTCGCGCATGGCCTTCACCTTGGTCCAGGTTTCCGCGTTGCTGGCAGCCACCGGACGGATGCGGACACCGGTCTTTTCCGTGAAGGGCTCATAGAAATTCTTGCGCAGCGCCTGCTCGAACGCGCCGCCCGTCGCGACGACGACCAATTCCTTCTCTTGCGCACGTGATGGAGCCGCACTGCCCAGCGCGACCGCCAGCGACGCGGACAGGAGGGTGAGGGTCCGCAATGAAAGCAAGATGTCCTCCCTTATGAGTGGCCAACGCACAGTTTGTGGGGCTGTGCATTTCGTTGGAAAGGTTTTATGAAAGATACCTTACATCGTTGCATGAGTGGTCGCAATGTGTTTTTCATAGGCATCCATTTATGAAATTTGCACGACACGCTGCCGGGAAGACCAAGTAATGAACCTGCTGGAACGGATCGGCCTGCGCCGTGCCGACCTGACGGAAAGCGAGCAGACGCTCGCCCGCTACGTCGCGATGAACTACGCCGGTCTGGCCTACGAACCGGCCGCCCAGATTGCGCAGAAGTGCGATGTCAGTGCGGCGACCGCGACGCGGTTTTTCACGAAGCTGGGCTACGACAGCTTTGCCGACGTGCAGCGGGAAGTTCGCGAACAGATCGAACAGCGCCTGAGTTCTCCGCTCGGCCGCTTGGGTTCGAAGGGGTCCAACGCGGAGTCCATGACGGACTTGGTCGCTCAGACCTTGGAGCGCGATCTGCGCAACATTCAGGCGGCCAGTGCCGGGATGCAGCCGAGCCGGATCATCGGCATGGCCGAGATTCTCGTACAGTCGAAGGGAACGCTCTACGTCTACGGGGAAAAGAAGGCGCATGCCGTCGCCTTCTACCTGTACGCCCAACTCAACCTTTGTCTGGACCGGGTGGTGATGCTGACGTCCGAGCAGTCGCTGCTTGCGGACCGCTTGCTGCAGGTTGGCCCTGACGACAGTCTGCTGGTCGTCGATCCCCGACGCTATGCCCGTTCATCGCTTTATGTGGCGCAAACCTTCAGTGAGCGCTCGGCCCAGGTGCTGCTGCTCGGCGACAGTGAAACGTCGCCGATAGCCGCGATGGCCAGTTTCGGCATCCACTGCCCAGTCGAAGGGGCCTCGTTGTTCGATTCCTATGCGGCTCTGATGTTCGCGGCCAACGCTCTGAGCAACGTCGTGGCTGCACTCCGCAAAACTCAAATCGCCGACCGCTTGAAGGAAGCGGAACGGCTCTGGTCTCGCTTTGAGACGTTCGCGACCAAGAGCAACCAGCCTGAAGAGCACTGATTCAGTGGCTGTTCGTGGACGTCATGTGGGGGTGCCTGGGTGACGAGCCGCTTCAGGCGGCGTGAGAGGATCGAGATGAAGGCGATCTCGATGAACGCGACGAGGTGCTCCTTCGTCCGCTCGACGACGGTGTTCAATCACCGGTAGCGGCTCAGCCACCCAAACGGCATTGTCACACCAAAGACGATGGCCCGGTGGCTGTGACGGTATTCTCACCGAATGTCACCGTTCTCATTTGCCCGCCATCAGTTCCCGCCCGCGATCATCCAGCATGCGATCTAGCTGTATCTGCGGTTCACTTTGA
Source organism: Azospirillum sp. TSH20 (assembly GCF_003115935.1). Classification (NCBI taxonomy): domain Bacteria; kingdom Pseudomonadati; phylum Pseudomonadota; class Alphaproteobacteria; order Rhodospirillales; family Azospirillaceae; genus Azospirillum; species Azospirillum sp. TSH20. The sequence continues at coordinate 596 of NZ_LGQU01000067.1, read as the reverse complement.
GCTACCGGGACGTCGAGGAACTGCTGGCTCAACGCGGCATCGATATGTCTTACGAAACCGTGCGCCGCTGGGTCGTGAAGTTCGGGCCGGCCATTGCTGGCAACTTGCGGCACCTGCGGCCGAAACCCAGCCCGCGCTGGCATCTGGACGAGATGGTGATCAGGGTCAGCGGCCGGCTCATGTACTTGTGGCGGACCGTCGATGACGAAGGCGAGGTGTTGGAGGTGCCCGTCCAGCGCCGACGCGACAAGGCTGCGGCTTTGAAGTTGATGCGCAAGCTGCTGAAGAAGTATGGCTTCGCCCCCACCCAGGTGACCACCGACAAGCTCCGGTCCTGCGGGGCTGCCTTCCGCCAACTCGGTCTGACCGCCCACCATGAACAAGGGCGGCGAACGAACAACCGGGGCGAGGTCTCACACCAGCCGGTGCGGCGACGAGAGCGCAAGATGCAACGGTTCAAATCCCCAGGCTCGGCCCAGCGCTTCGTCTCTCTTCATGCCGCCGTCTACAACACCTTCAACCTCCAGCGTCACCTGGTCTCCCGCCGCACCCTGCGCAACTTCCGAGCACAGGCCGTGGCCCACTGGCGGGCCGCG
>NZ_LGQU01000132.1:0-33403 GCF_003115935.1 Azospirillum sp. TSH20 | reverse complement strand
GGGGCGCTGCACCTTCAGCACGATGTCGGCATCGGCCAGCGCCGACGCCTCGTCGGCTGCAATCGCGGCCCCCGCCGCCTCATAGGCCGCGTCGGTGATGCTGGAACCGAGACCGGCCCCGCTCTCCACCACCACGTCCAGTCCCAAACCCTTCAGTTTCTTCACCGTTTCCGGTGAGGCGGCCACGCGAAGTTCGCCCGCACGTCGCTCCTTTGGAATGGCGACTTTCATTAGATAAAACTCCCCTGCCTCAGATACGCCGATCCCGGCATCCCCCATGGGTCATCGGCCCAGACGACGTGCATACATGCCGTATCCATGCGCCTTTGTGAAGCCGAACCCACCGATGGTAATACCAGCCTATTAGGTGCGCCGCAACAAAGGGAATGGCTGCTTAAGCCCATCGTACGATTGTTTCATACATTAAGACAAATCAGCCATGAGCTGTTCAAACTCCGGCGACGGTGACGCTTGTACGAAGGGATGGTCGCGACGCGATGACGCAGCCGGACCTCTGCCGTGCGTTCCCGCGGCGCATCGCCGGCTTGCCATTCCCCCCGCCCGCCGATATTGTCCCGCCCCGTTCCCGAACACCCCCATCGTTTGAGGTTTTGCCATGTCCGACGTCGGCGGCATCGCGGCGGATCGCCTGAAGTCCTTTGTCGAGCGCATCGAGCGTCTCGAAGAGGAAAAGCGCGGTCTGCAGGAAGACATCAAGGAAGTCTACGCCGAGGCGAAGGGCACCGGTTTCGACACCAAGATCATCCGGCAGATCATCCGCCTGCGGAAGATGGACAAGGCCGACCGCCAGGAGCAGGAAGCCATCCTGGAGCTCTACAAGGAAGCGCTGGGCATGGTGGAGTGACGGGTTTCCCCGTCACTCTTCCTCCATCGAAGTCACGCAGCGGCGGCCCCTTCAGGCCGCCGCTTCGCGTTCCGGCACCGCGCTGACGCGCCCGGCCAGCCGGTCCATCACATTGGCGACCAGCGCCAGCCCGGAACCGCCACCGGTGGCGCCGTCCAGGGTCAGGATCGATTCGGGATGGAACTGCACCGCGGCCAGCGGCAGCGTCCGGTGCTCGATCGCCATCACGGTGCCGTCTTCCGTCTCAGCGGTTACCCGCAGCTCCGGCGGCAGACTGTCGCGACGCGCCACCAGCGAATGGTAGCGCCCCGCCCGCATCCCCTGCGGCAGCCCCTCGAAAAGCCCGATAGGCAGCCCGCCACCCTGGTGACGCAGGAGTGAGGCCTTGCCGTGCATCGGCTCCGGCAGGCGCTCCAGTTCCGCACCGAAATGCTCGGCCATTCCTTGCAGCCCGAGGCAAACGCCGAACACCGGCACGCCGAGGTCGAGCGCCGCCTGCAGGCTGCCGCCGACATCGAAATCGGCCGGCCGCCCCGGCCCCGGCGACAGAACCAGCAGGTCGGGCGGGTCGCTGCGCAGGGCCGCCCGCGCGTGGGCATGGCGCAGCGTCGTCACGCTCGCCCCCGTCTGACGGAAATAGTCGGCCAGCGTGTGGACGAAGCTGTCGTCATGATCGACCAACAGCACCCGCCTGCCCTCCCCGCTTCGCTTCGCCCCGGCCTGGACCACCGACAGCCGCGGCCCAGCGCCCTCGCCACGCACCGCGTCGAGGAAGGCCGACGCCTTAAGCCGGCATTCGGCATCCTCCGCATCCGGATCGCTGTCCGACAGCAGGGTGGCGCCGGCGCGGACGAAGGCGATGCCGTCCTTCATGCGGATGGTGCGCAGGGTCAGCCCGGTGTCCATCCCACCGTCGAAGCCGATGCGGCCGAAGGCCCCGCCATACCAGCGGCGCGGCGACCGTTCGGTATCCTCCAGGAACTGCATGGCCCAGCGTTTCGGCGCGCCGGTCACGGTCACCGCCCACGTGTGGGTGAGGAAGGCGTCCAGCGCGTCGAAGCCGTCACGCAGCCGCCCTTCCACATGATCGACGGTATGGATCAGACGGGAATACAGCTCGATCATCCGCCGGCCGATGACGCGGACGGAACCGGGCTCGCACACCCGCGCCTTGTCGTTGCGGTCGACATCGGTGCACATGGTCAGCTCCGCCGCATCCTTGGCAGAGTTCAGCAGCGTCAGGATCTGCGATGCGTCGTCGAGCGCGTTGCCACCGCGCGCCACGGTGCCGGAGATCGGGCAGGTCTCGACCCGCCGGCCGCCGACGCGCACATACATCTCCGGGCTGGCGGCAACCAGGAACTCGCCGTCGCCCAGATTGATCAGCGCTTCATAGGGTGCCGGGTTGGCCGTGCGCAGGCGGCGGAAGATGGTGGCGGGGCTGTCGGCGCAGGGTTCGGCGAAAGTCTGGCCGGGGACCACCTCGAACAGGTCGCCGCGGTTGAAGGCCTCCTTCGCCGCCCGCACCACCTGCTGGTACTCGCCGGGGGCATGGTCGCACTCCGCGGCGGCGTTGGTGTCGGGACGATAAGCGTGCACCCGCCCGCCGCCGGCAAAGCCTTCCGTCGAGACGCCATCGACCACGAACTCGTAGGTGAAGCGGCGCGCTACCCCGGCGGCGTGATCGACCACCAGCAACCGGTCGGGCAGGTACAGCACGAGGTCGCGCTGGTCGTCCGGCCGCTCCAGCCGGCGCCGGATCGGCTCGAACTGGAAGGCGAGATCATATCCGAAGGCGCCATAGAGCCCCAGGAACGGCTCCTCCGGGCAGGCGAACAGCGCCATCAGCGCCCGCAGTACACTGAAGACGGAGGGCTGGCGGCTGCGCTCCTCCTCGGCGAAGACCCCGGCCGGGCGGCGCACCAGGGCGGTGACACGCCCGGCAGTCACCTCCAGCCCGATAAGCGCCCCGTGCCCATCCAGCGCGCGGGCCACGGCGGGCAGCAGCAGCCGACCGCGCGGGTTCAGCGCGTCGATGCGCACGGTCCGGCCGCGCGCGGTCACCGACAGCGGCGGATCGACAAAGCCCAGTGCCTGACGCCGGTAGCGGCCGGGTGCCTCCACCCCGCCGGACAGCAGCAGGCCGCGCCGCTCGTCGAGTACGGTGACGAGCGCATCGACCGACTCGGCAAGCGCCACCGGCTCGGCGGTGCGGCGCAGGCCGAGGCCACCGCCGGTCACTGCGGCGACGGGTTCGAGGAAGACGGGGTCGGCGAGGAACAGGTGGGACGGGATCATGACGGCGGTGCTCCGGTTCGGGCGTCTTTTCGGTGACGCCGCCCGGTGCTTCCGCCTGCCTGTCCGTTCTTCCGCTGGATGACCCGCTGTGTCGGGTCAGGAAAAAGGCCGCTCCGGATGCACCGGGCGGCCTTTTCTTCTCAATCCACGCTTACGCGCATTGCCAGGCCGGCCCGTGGGAGACGGGCCACCACCAATGCTGCGACAGGAGGGGCGAGGACATGTTCATGGCAGCAACCGCAACACAGGGCGGGGCCGCCTGTCAAGCATTCCCTATTGGGCACTCCCTGTTACGCCCGCGCCGGCGGCGGGGCGACGGCGTAGCTGCTGAGGTCCTCCTTGCGGCGCTCGTCGGACGGCAGGCGGCCCTTGACCAGGAAGCTGATGTTCTCCGCCACGTTGGTGGCGTGGTCGCCGATGCGTTCGATCGATTTGGCGGCGAACAGCAGATGGGTGCAGCCGGTGATCTGCGCCGGCGTCTCCATCATGTAGGTCAGGAATTCGCGGAACAGAGCGGTATAGGCGGCATCGACTTCCCCGTCGCAATCGCGGACGGCGGCGGCGAGGTCGGCATTCTGTTCGGTGTAGGCGCGGCGCATGTCGCTGATCATCGCCTGCACCATGCGGCCCATGCGAACCAGCGAGGCGACCGGCGGCGCCACCGGCAGGGTGGCCAGCGTGACCGCCCGCTTGGCGACCGATCCGGCGAAATCGCCCATCCGCTCCAGGTTCGAGGCGATCTTCAGCGCCGCGACGATCTCACGCAGGTCCTTCGCCATCGGCTGGCGCAGCGCCAGAAGGCGGACGGTCATCGCCTCCACCTCCATCTCCAGCCGGTCGATCTCGGCATCGCCCTTCAGCACCTCGCCCGCGATCCCGGCGTCGGGGCCGGCCAGCGAATCGAGCGCCAGCCCGACCTGCCGCTCCACCAGTTCGCCCATCCGGTCGATGGCGCTGCGCAGTGCCGCCAGTTCGGTGTCGAAAGCCGCAAGCGTGTGTCCACCCGACATGATCCCCAACTCCCCATTATGACTGGCCTGTTGCAGGCGGTGCTGCGCCCGACGCCCCGCAGATGGGGCCCGCCGCCGCCGTCGCCAAGCCGCCTCGGCACTGGAGGCGGCTTTAACCTTTGGCATAGATTATTTCCGGACACTGGTCTATCGATGGACCACGCAACCATGCAGACCGGGCAGGACCGATGACACCGCACGAGTTGGTTGCCGTGCTGGAAAAGCACGAGCGCTGGCTGAAGAACAAGTCGGGCGGTTCGCGCGCCAACCTGACCATGGCGAACATGGAAGGCTCGAACCTGTCCGGGGTGAACCTGGCGCAGGGCAAGCTGTCCGGCGCCAACCTGTCCCATTGCGACCTGTCAAACGCCAATCTCAGCACCGCCGACCTGTTCGCCGCCCATCTGACGAAGGCGGATCTGTCCGGCTGCAACCTGTACCGCGCCGACCTGCGCGGCGCCCACATGCGCGGCGCCAAGATGAAGCGCGCCATCCTTCGCGAAGCCGATCTGCGCGGTGGCGCCCTGCTCTATGGCGGGCAGGGGGGCAAGGGCGGCAAGGGGCTGGACTTCGTCCGCTCCGACCTGTCGGGAACCGATTTCGACGATGCGTCGCTGACCAACGCCAACCTGTCCGGCGCCGACCTGACCGACGTGTCGATGAACGGCGCCGATTGCGAGGGCGCGCTGCTGACCGGCGCCACGCTGATGCGCGCCAGCATGAAGAACTGCAATCTCGCCCGCGCCGACCTGCGCGGCAGCAACCTGTCCGGCGTGAACCTGCAGGGCGCGGTGCTGCGCGACGCCAATCTGACCGGCGCGATGCTGGCCGGCGCCAACCTGCGCAACGCCGATCTGCAGGGCGCGAAGCTGGAGGGCGCCGATCTGACCGGCGCCGACACCACCGGCGCCAATCTGGCGCGGTCGGCGGACAATTTCTCGGTCCAAATCCAGCAGGCGCTTCACAGCCACTACACCTGGATCAACACCAACGGCACGATGGGGGCACGGGCCGACCTGACCGGCGCCGACCTCAGCCACATCGACCTGACCGGCGTGAACCTGTCGGGCGCCAACCTGAAGCGGGCAAATCTCAGCGGCGCCAAGATGCGCGAGGCGCTGCTGATCATGTGCGACATCTCCGAAGCCGTGCTGGCCGGCGCCGATTTCAGCGCGGCGATCCTGGACGGCGCCAATCTGCGCGGCGCCGACATGGACGGTGTGCGGCTGGACGGGGCCGGAGTCGGCTGGGTCGACATCAAGGGGCCGGACGGCCAGCCGACCGGACGGCTGTGGGCGGCGAACCTGACCGGGGCGCGGCTGACCGGCAGTTCCTGCGTCCGCACCAACCTGCGCGGGGCCAACCTGTCGGACTGCGACTTCAGCAATGCCAACCTGACCGGGGCGATCCTGAGCGACGCCAACATCCGGGATGCGAAATTCTCCGGCGCCAATCTGACCGGCGCCAGCCTGCCGCCGCCGCCGGATCCGGATGACGACTGATCCGACGGCGTGTGATCTGGACGGCGATTGATCCGCCGTAGCGGCGACGGCCGTCTGCCGTCACCGGCGCTACTCTTCCTCGCTCTCGCGGGCGGCGGCGGAGGCGGCGTTCAGGTTGGCACCGACGCGGCGCAGCACGTCCAGCGTCACGTCCAGTTCCTCCGGCGCGATGCCGTCAATGGCGATCTGGGCGATCTCGGACGCGCTGGGCATCATCGTGTCGCGCAGGGCTCGGCCCTTGTCGGTCAGGAAGATGTTCATCTTGCGGCGGTCGTGGCTGTTGCGGACGCGCTGGACCAGCCCCTGCGCCTCCATCACGTTGACCGCGGTGACGGTGGTCGGCTCCATCATGCCGACGCGGTGGCTCAATTCCCGCTGGGTCAGGCCGTCCTCCTCCCACAGGGCGCGCAGGAAGAACCATTGCCCCATGCTGACCCCCGACCGCGCGATGCGCGTCTGCAGGGCGCGGGCGAAGGCGCGATTCACTTCCCGGACGACGAACGATAAAGCACCGTCGGCCGAACCGGCCTGGTCCTCCGACTCGCCGGGGCGTTCGGGCCCCCACCCCTTGACAGACGCCTCCATACCGACAATCTCTCTGCCGTCGTTCCCGTGCCCACAACCATCCACGCCGACCGGCGCCGACCGCCGGGCAGTCACCTGTCGAGGCGACGCTGCGGCATCGTGTCCGTCGGGTCCATGCCTGTCTGGTAACACCACCTTGACACGAAGGGGCATGGCTGCGTCATCCAATCATAACGTGTTGTGTGCAAAGCGCAAATCAATTGCGCGGTCTGCGATCACCGACATGCAATGATATGTCACCCCCGGCCCCGCCGAACACCGTCAGCATAAGCAGAACCTCTCATTCGATTCTTCTCATGGCCGCCTTGTGTCGCCTCCATCTTTTTGGCACGGCCAACGGACACCATATCCGCATATGATGATCGATATGATCATTGCCAATTGGATCGGTATTACTTGGCAGTTCGTGCGGCACCGATCGGGCAATGTGAATATTTCGCTAAATTGTTGATAAACCCCTTCCACCGGCTTGCATAGGATGCGGCCTTTGGTCACACGAGTACGCAAACCGCCTTCACACAGGAGCCGAGAGCCCGCAATGACCGCTTCGACCACCGTTCCTTCGTCCCGTACAGTCACCGTCGCCGCCACCCAGATGGCCTGCAGTTGGGACCGTGCCGCCAACGTCGACGGCGTCGAATCGCTGATTCGCGAGGCCGCCGCCAAGGGCGCGCAGATCATCCTGCCGCAGGAGCTGTTCGAGACCCCCTATTTCTGCAAGGACCAGAAGCAGTCGCTGTTCGAACTGGCCGCTCCGGCCGAGGGGCATCCGGTGATCGGACGCATGCAGGCGCTGGCCCGCGAGTTGTCGGTGGTGATTCCCGTCAGCTTCTTCGAGAAGGCGCGCAACGCCTATTACAACTCGATGGCAATGGTCGATGCCGACGGCAGCCTGCTGGGCGTCTACCGCAAGTCCCACATCCCCGATGGCCCCGGCTATCAGGAGAAGTTCTATTTCAGCCCCGGCGACACCGGCATCCAGGTGTTCAAGACCCGCTACGCCACCGTTGGGTGCGCCATCTGCTGGGACCAGTGGTTCCCGGAGACCGCCCGCGTCATGGCGCTGAAGGGGGCGGAGATCCTGCTCTATCCCACCGCCATCGGTTCGGAGCCGCAGGATTCCTCGATCGACAGCCAGGGTCATTGGACGCGGGTGATGCAGGGCCATGCCGGCGCCAACCTGATGCCGCTGGTCGCCTCCAACCGTGTCGGGGTGGAGCAGGGGGAAAGCTGTGCGCTGACCTTTTACGGCTCGTCCTTCATCGCCGGGCCGCAGGGGGAAATCGTGGCGCAGGCCGACCGTGAGAGCCGGACGGTCCTGACCGCGACCTTCGACCTCGACCGGATCGCGGCACAGCGCGCCTCCTGGGGCGTCTTCCGCGACCGCCGTCCGGAGCTGTACGGCGCCCTGCTGACGCTGGACGGCGAGACGACGCCGCGTCGCTGATCGGGTCGGACGGGGAGGATCGGGAAAGGCGGTGCCGACGCTGCGGGGCGTCAGACCGTCAGCCCCCTCCCCGCTCCGGCGGAATTGCCCAGCGCCTGTGCCGCGCCATAGGCGGCAGCCGCCCGTCCGGACGCGGTGTCACCACCCTGCCGGCGCTGTTCCGACTGGGCCTGCAGCTTCGCCGCGTCCGCCTGCGCGGCGACGCGCAAATCCTGCGGCGACGGGTCGGCCGGGGCAAGAGCCGCGGCCTTCACCTGCTCCATCTTGGCGACGGTGGCGGTCGGTTCCGATTCGGGACTGACATCGATCGGCACCTCGCCGGCGGTGGCGTAGTTCTTGCCGTCCGGCCCACGGGTGAAGGTGAAGGAGGCACCGCCGGCCTGGGCGCCGCCGGCCGCCTGATGCGCCGCCTCGTGCTGGCGGACGCTGGTGTCGGCCTGCTTGAGCTTCTGGACCTGCTGCTGTGCCGCGTCGGACAGGGTGACGGTGTCGGTGGAGCCACCGCCCTGCCCCTTCCCTTCGGCACTGTCCTTCCCGCCATCCGACGCGGCCTTCCCATCCCGCCGCAGCGGCTGGCTGCGTGGGGGGGCATAGGTCCCGATGGACGGGCTGGTGATGGAAAGGTCGGCAGCCACCGCCCGCATCCTCAAGAAAAGAGGCCGAACTTCCCTTCAATTTAGGACGATTCGGCCGCACCGGCAACGGTGCGACCGCCGTTATGCCGCGATCGCCGCCCTCAGCCCTGCTCGAAACCGGTCAGGACGTTGGCGACATTCACGCCGAGGTCGTCGACGGCATAGCCGCCCTCCAACACGAACAGAGTCGGCAACCCGATACCGGCGATGGCCGCGCCCATGCGCAGGAAATCCTCCGACAGCAGCCGGAAGCGGGAGATCGGGTCGCCGCCATAGGTGTCCGCCCCCAGCGACAGCACCAGCGCGTCGGCACCGAATGCATGGATGCGCGCCGCGGCGGCGGCCAGCGCCTGGGCATAGCCGTCCCAGTCGGTCCCCCAGGGCAGCGTCAGGTTCAGGTTCGCTCCCTCCCCCGCCCCGGCTCCGGTCTCGTCGGCATGGCCGCAGAAATAGGGGAATTCGTCCGCGGGATCGGCATGGATCGACACGAAAAGCACGTCGCCGCGCTCCCAGAAAATCTCCTGCGTGCCATTGCCGTGGTGATAGTCGACGTCCAGCACCGCCACCCGCGCGGCCCCGCCGTCGCGCAGGGACTGCGCCGCAATCGCCGCGTTGTTCAGGAAGCAATAGCCGCCGTAGAAGGCATGGCCGGCGTGGTGCCCAGGCGGACGGCACAGCGCGAAGGCGCCGCCATCGCCGGCCCGCAGGCGGTCGGCGCCGGTCAGCGCGCTGTCGGCGGCGGCGGTGGCGGCCCGCCAGGTCCCGGCGGTGATCGGCGTCCCGGCATCGAAGGAGTAGAAGCCGAGTCGCCCGTCGATGGAGCGCGGCACCCGGCGCCGCGACATGCCCGGCGCCACCCAGTTCAGCGGCAGCGCGTCGATGTCGGCGCCATGTTCCTTCACCCATTCGTCCCAAGCGGTCTGCAGAAAATTGAGATAGCCGGCGTCATGCACCCGTTCCAGCGGCGCGATGCCGTGACGGGTGGGTTCCACGATCGGACCCAGCCCCACCGCCTCGATCCGCGCCCGGACGATATCGGCGCGGGCCGGCTTCTCATAACAGGGCACGAGCTGGCCGTCGTTGAGTTCGGACCGGCCGGCCTGCAGCCGATGCTCTTCGCTGTGAATGACGATCACGCCACTGGTTTCCCTGATTGTTCCACGACTGTTCCGCCGCCAGGTGCCGTCCGGGCCGGCGCAGTTCGGATCATCATAGACCCGCAGACGGGACGATGGACGATGCCCTTTTGCATGGCGACCCGGATGCGGGCCATTGCCTTTCGGCCGAACGCACGCAATAGTGTTCATTGCCTTCAGCTCGCGTTGTGCGGGTGGTGGATTGGGTTATTGGACATCGATGCTGGCTGCTGCGTGCAGGATATTCGCCCGACTGGCGCCGGGGGCGGCGTCGATTCTGTGGGCGTGCGCCGTGTTGGCCGCGGGGCCGACGCGAACTGACCAGCCATTGCCGCAATCGCCTGGAAGCGCCGCAAACTCTTTCGCTTCTCCCCTCGAAGCTGCCTTCTCCGCCCGCGCCGGCGAGTCGCTGCGCCAATTCGGCTATGACCTGTTCGGCCCTGCCGCGGATGCCGCAGGGGCGGACGCAGCCCCCGGCGCCATTCAGGGCGATTACGTGCTGAACACCGGCGACGCCGTGCTGGTGACCCTGCGCGGCCAGAAATCCTTCAGCAAGCGCTTCACCGTCGACCGCAACGGGCAGCTGGTGGTGGACGACCTGCGCCCGCTGACCGCCGCGGGCCTGACGCTGGATGCCCTGCGGCGGGACCTTGCCGCTGCCGCAGCCGCCACCTGGCCCAGCACCGACGCCTTCGCCTCGCTGGCGGAGGTGCGGCGGATCGGCGTTCTGGTCACCGGCGCCGTCCGCCGGCCGGGCCGGCAGGAGATCAGCGCCTTCGCCACCGTGCTGGACGCCCTGTCCGCGGCCGGCGGGGTGGAGCGTGGCGGCAGCCTGCGCGCCGTGCGGCTGATGCGGGCGGGCGGCAGCGTCGCCATAGACCTCTATGCCCTGCAGATCGCCGGTGCCTCCGGCAATGCGGACATGCCGCTGCGCGACGGCGACCGCCTGTTCGTTCCGCCGCTGGGCGCCACCGTCGCCGTCGCCGGCCCGGTGAAACGGCCGGGAATCTACGAGCTTCCGCCCGGCGGCGGCCCGCTGTCGGCGGCGGAGTTGCGCGACCTTGCCGGCGGCTCGCTGCGGCCCGGCCAGGGGCGGCTCCTCCGGTTCGGCATCGGTCCCACCGGCGAGGAGATGACGGAGGAGGTCGCGGACGCCGATGCCAGACGCTTCGGCGACGGCGACCTGCTGCTGCTCGCCCCGCGGCGCGAGGACCGCCGCGGCGAGGTACGGCTGGAGGGGCATGTCCTGCGTCCCGGCCCGCGCGCTTGGAGCCGGGCCAAGACGCTGCCTGGACTGCTGTCCCGCACCGATCTGCGCCCCGATCCCTATCTGCCCTTCGCCGCCCTGGAAAGCACCATCCCCGCCACCGGTGCGCGTGACCTGCGGCCGGTCGCCCTATCCGCCGTCCTGAATGGCAAGGACCGCCGCGACCTGGCGGAAGGCGACACGCTGTATGTGCTGGGGAGCGCGGATGTCGATTTCCTGACCTCGGAGCCGGTGCTGGCCATCCTGCGCGGCGACCGGCAGCCACCGCAGGATGCCTGCCCCGGACTGGTCGCGCTCGCCAGGACCCTGGCGGCGGAACCGGCTGGGCCGCTCGCCACCGGACCGCAGGTCCGCGCCGCCGCCACGCTGACCGGCGCCCGCACGCCCTGTCCGCCGCTGTTCGCCGCGGTGCCAGACCTGCTGCCTCTGGCCCTGCGCCATTCGGTTCTGCGCCTGACCGGCGTGCCGCGCCCCGGCTTCTATCCCATGGCCGACGGGGCGGAGAGCGCCGGCGCCCGCGAGACCATCGTCGAGTCGCAAGCCCCGCAGTACGAACTGATCGGTCATGTCCGTCACCCCGGCACCCGCCGGCTGGCCGCCGGAACCACGCTGCGCAAGGCGCTGGCCGACGGCAAGCTGTTGAGGCGCGATGTCTATCCGTTGCTGGGCATCGTCGAGCGATACGACCGGCGGACCCTGACCCGGCTCTATCTGCCCTTTTCTCCGCAGGAGGTTGCCGCCGGGCGGGCGGATCGCGGACTGGCCGACGGCGACCGCATCCACCTGTTCGCCGCCGACGACATCCGCAGCCTGGAAAAGCCCGCCGAGCCGGCGCCCGACGACAAGGCGGACAGCGAAAGCGAGCCGGCCATGCTGGCGGCCGTGCTCGATCCCGCCATCGTCGCGGTGATTGGCGAGCGGACGGTCCAGGTGCGCGGTGCGGTACGCGATCCCGGCGGCTACCCGGTCGCCGACCGCACGCCGCTGGTCTCCCTGATCGCCGCGGCCGGCGGGCTGTCCGCCGATGCCGACCCGACGGTGGCGGAACTGACGGCCGCCAACGGCACACGCAGCAGCATCGACCTTTCCCGCGACGGCGCACGATCGGTCGGTCCCGGCGATGCGCTGCGGATCAATCCGCGGCCGCAGGCGCTGGAATCGCGCGCCGTGGCCATCGAAGGGGCGGTGCGCCGCCCCGGCCGCTACGACATCGGCCGCGGCGAGACGCTGTCCTCGCTGATCGCGCGGGCCGGCGGCCTGCTGGACGACGCCTATCCCGCCGGGGCGGTGTTGACCCGTGAGAGCGAGCGCCGCCGCGAGAAGGAGCAGTTCCAGCGCCAAGCCCGCGAGCTGGAACGGACGCTGGCGCTGGAGGTTGAGAAGGGCGAACCGGTGAAGGCGGAGAATGTCGCGTTGGCCCGCCAACTCGCCGCCCAGCTCCGAAGCGCCGAACCGCTCGGCCGCGTGGTGGTCGAGGCGGACCCCGCCGTCCTGCGCGGCCGGCCGGAGCTGGACCCGCTGCTGGAGCCCGACGACCGTATTCTGATCCCGAAACGGCCGCTGACCGTGGCGGTCTCGGGCGAGGTGCTGCACCCCACCGCCGCGCAGTTCGTCAGCGGCAAGACGGCGGACGATTATCTCGGCGAGGCCGGCGGCACCACCCGCGATGCCGACACCGGCCGGAGCTTCCTGGTCCTGCCCGACGGGCGGGCCCGGCCGCTGGCGCTGTCCTCCTGGAACCACCGGGTGGACGCGATTCCGCCGGGTTCGATCCTGGTGGTGCCGCGCGATCCGCGCCCCTTCGACGGTCTGGACGCCACCAAGGCGGTCGGCAACATCCTGAGCCAGTTGGCGATCACGGCCGCCTCGATCTCGGTGATCACCCGATGACGGCGCCCGCCCCTCCCCGCCTCGCCATCCTGACCGTGGTCCGCAACGACCGCGCCGGGCTGGCCGACACCCATGACAGCCTGCGCGGTCAACTGGGCCGCGATGTCGTCTGGCTGGTGGCCGATGGCGCCTCCACCGACGGAACCGCGGAGTGGCTGACCGCCCATGCCGAGAGTCCGCTCTGGTGGCGGTCGTGCCCCGACTCGGGGCTGTACGACGCGATGAACGACCTGCTCGACGTCGCCCGTCGGCTGGACTGCAGCCATGCCCTGTTTCTGAACGCCGGCGACCGGCTGGCGGCGGCGGACAGCGGGCCGCGCCTGCTGCAGGCCATTGCCCGGCACCCCGGCTGCGCCCTTCTCTACGGCGATGCGCTGGAGCGGCAGGGGGACGGACGTATCCTCCTGAAGCGCGCCCGGTCGCACCGCTGGGCGCCGCTGGGTATGTTCACCCACCATCAGGCCATGATCTACCGGGTTTCCGCTCTGGCAGACCTTCGCTTCGACCCCCGCTATCGGATCGCAGCCGATTACGCCTTCACGCTTGCCGTTCTTGGCCGCGGTGAGGCGGTGCGGCTGCGCTGGCCCGTCTGCCTGTTCGCCCCCGGCGGCCTGTCACAACGCGATGCCGCCGAGGGCCGGCGAGAGCAAACCGCGATTCGCCGATGCCATTACCGCTGTGGAGCGGCAAGCGCAGCGGCGGTAGCCGCAGCTCAGCGAGTCGCGCTGGCAGTGCGTCATTATTTTCCCTCAGCATACGCGAAATTACGTTTCCGGTGCCCGGAAACATAACGTCTTTTGCATAGGTCCTCCCTCTTCCACCCGAACGGGCCATTGATACGCACAAATGGTTGCATAGAATTTACTTTCTGAACTAAGCATTCTCGCGGCGCCTTCCCTCCGGCTTTCCCTTCGAGGTACGACTTATGAGCGCGACCAAGACCAAACTCGCCCCCGCCCACACCCTGTCGCGCCGCGGCGAAGGTCCCAACCCCATCGACATCCATGTCGGCGCCCGCCTGCGGCTTCGCCGCACCCTGCTCGGCCTGAGTCAGGAAAAACTGGGCGAGGCGGTCGGGATCACCTTCCAGCAGCTGCAGAAGTACGAGCGCGGGTCGAACCGCATCAGCGCCAGCCGCCTCTACAATCTTTCGCAGGTGCTGGGCGTGCCGGTCAGCTACTTCTTCGACGACATGCCGTCGCCTGACCAGATCACCGCCGAATCCCCTGCCGAGAGCATGAGCGAGACGGACGAATTCGAATCGATGGCGCGCCGCGAAACGCTGGAGCTGGTCCGGGCCTATTACCGGATCGAGGATCCGGGCGTGCGCAAGCGCACCTTCGACCTGCTGAAGGCACTGGGCGGCGACCGCATCGCATTGCTCGAGGAGTAAGGATCGTCCGCCGGTCGCATGATCGGTGGATTTTCAGGATAGGTATCGACCGCCGGGAAGCGGGCTGACGCCTCCCGCGCCTGTGCGGCTGACCGCATCTTGAACCCGACCTGCCAATAGTAGAACGCGCGCGCCAGCGCGTGATCGAGCCCTGCTGCACCGTCGAGAAACCCCAGGCGCAGCACATAGGCATGCAGGAAGGCCCAGAGCGGCCGGCCGGGCAGTCGCTGGAACAGCCGCTTCTGCATCCGCCGGCCCGCGATTCCGCACATGCGCTTGGAAAGAGCGGGGGCGATGTCCGGCTCGCCGTCGATCAGCCGCTCCATCCGGCCGTCGGCGCGCAAGGCCGCCTCCCAGTCGGAATAGCGGTTGTGACGGTCGAACCAGGCCGAGAGCGGCTTGGCGTCGTCATGGTCCATCGGCTGGTGTAGCCGGCCGGTCATGCCGGCGACCTCAGGCTGGTAATGCCCCTCCACCTCCCACATGGAGGCGACATCCAGATCGGGCTGTTCGGGAAAACGCACGCGCCGGCGGTCCAGCAGGGCGAGCTTGCGGTTCCAGCAGCCGAACCGCAGCGGCCGGCCACGGACGACCGGCCGGCCGTCGATCCAATAGGCGGCATGGCTGGGTCCGTCGGCTGAGGATCCCGCCATCAGGCGGCCAATCTCCTCCACCAATTCCGCCGTCGGCCGTTCATCGGCATCGACAAAAAGAACCCAATCATGGGCGAAGGGCAGAGTGTCCAGGCACCACTGCTTCTTCTTGGGATAACGGCCGTTCCAACGGAAAGGAACCAGCTGCGCACCGTGGGACAAGGCGATGTCCGGCGTTCCGTCGCCGCTGCCGCTGTCGACCACGAAGCACTCGGCAAAACGGGCGAGCGACGGCAGGCAGACGGGCAGGTTCGCCGCCTCGTCGCGCGTCATCACGACCACAGATACCGGAATAGCTGTCATGGCACCGCCTCCACGCCGATGCCATGGTCCTTCAGTGCGTGGCGCGCCGACAGGCCGAAGGCGGCGGCGATCAGCCCGACCAATCCGGCCAGCGGCACCACGACGGCCGGATTGGGCCAGTCCGGCAGCGCGCCGGCGGTCGGCGGCTGGATCAGGTCGGCGGCAAAGGGCAGGTCAACGCCGATCATCATCGCCACCCGCTCCTGGTCGAGCAGCAGGTCGCTCAGGGCCTGCCGGTGCTCCGCCACGGTGACGGCGCCAAGGCGGAGCTTGATGTGGGCGATCTGCGCGGCGCTGCGCCGGGCCGCCTCCGCCCGCAGATGGGCGTCGGTTGCCGCGGCGATCCGCCCCAGAAGATCGACCGCCGTCTCCCGGTCGGCATGACGGAAGGTGATGCGCCGCATCGGCCCCGACCGCAGCATGTCGACCACCAGCCGGTCGCGCAGGGCGCGCGCCACGCGGTCGCCGTCCGGCTCCACCCAATCCTCGCGCCCGACCAGCGCCAGCAGCCCCCGCTTCACCATCGGCAGCAGCCCCGGCGGCGATCGCCAGCGCCCCGCCTCCGCATCCCAGCGGTCGGGGAACAGGGCACGCAGGATGTCGGGATCGCGCGCCAGACGCTCGGCAACAGGGCCCGACCCGAACAGTTCCAGATAGCGGGCGAAGTCCGACAGCGATTCGTCACCCGCCCCCGGTTCGGCGACGCCGGCGGAATCCCGGCCGCTCAGCGTCGGCACCCGGGCGCCCATCGCGGCCGATCCGACCCGCGCCGTCGGCCCGATGACCATCGCCGCGGTATAGGCAGGAGTCACCGTCCACAGGCCCGCAATCGCCAGCGCCAGCCCGCCCAGCCAGCCGGCCAGCAGCCAGCGCCACCCCGTCTGCAAGGTACGAACGAAGGCGCGCAGGTCACCCTCTGCGCCCGATTGGGGCAGGACCAGGGTCAAGGCCTCCGGCTGGGGCGGAGGGTGGGTTGGTGAGATGACGCCGTCAGGCATGGGGCAGCGGCCTTCCCATCACCGGCCGGGCAAGCCTGCGTTCCGCCACGAGGCGTTCGGCCAGTCCGGCGAAGGCCGCGGCAGCCCTGTCTGCCGGTCCAGGCGGCGGATAGCCGGACCGCACGCTCACCCTCCGCCGCGCACCGGCCGGGATCGGCGGCATAGGCGCGGACCGCATCGGCGATGGCCGGACCGTCGAACGGGTCGATCACCAGACCGCAGCCCTCGACCCGTGCCGCCGCCTCGCTCCCGGCCGGCCCCAGGAACAGGCAGGGCCGCCCCGCCGCCTGCACCCCGGCCAGCTTGCTCGGCACCAGCATCCCCTCCGCAGCCGGGTCCATCGACACCAGATGCAGATCGGCGGCGGACAGGCACTCCGCCAGCCGCTCGGCCGGCTGCCAGGAAAGCCGCCGCAGGTTGCGCAAACCTCGATCGCGCGCGGCCTCTTCCACCGCGGCAAATCCCTTTCCCTCGCCGACCAGCAGGAAAAGCACGGCGGGATCGCTGTCCTGCAGCCGGGCCGCGGCCTCCAGAACGCCTTGCATCGGATGGGCAAGCCCAAGCGTCCCGGAATAGACGACCAGGAAACGGCCGTCGCCCTCCTCCAGCCCCAGCGACCGGCGGAAGTCGTTTTCTTCCTTCGGCAGCGGGCGGATCGCCGGATCGGGCCAATTCGGCAGCAGAGTCATCCGGTCAGCCGGTACACCCGCCGCCAGGATGCGATCGCGCATGCAGCGCCCGATGGCGACCACCCCGCTATGCCGGCGCAGGGCGCGCGTCATGCCATGGCCGGCCATTCGCCGGAGGATCGCCGGCATCCGCACCCCCAGCACCGGCAGCAGGTCCGGGTACAGGTCCTGGCACCAGTGCAGCGACGCCGCCCCATGCCGGGCGGCCAGTACCGGACCGGCCAGCGCCAGCAGCGGCGGATCGGTCATCGTCACCACCAGGTCGTGGCGCGGCAGGCGCAAGGCCCGGCCGGTCAGCCGGCACAACGAATCGAGATAGGCGCGCGCGTCCGGCCTCTCCCCTGCCGCGACCACGCCGCCGGTGCGGCAAAGCGTGACGCCGGCCGGCGCGCGGCAGTCCGTCCGCGCCCCGTCCGCGACCACCGTTACCCGCCAGCCTGCAGCCGCCAAACGGCCGGAAAGGTCCGACAGGCAACGGCCGGTGGCCCCGCGGTCCGGCGGGAACACCCGGTTGACGAACAGGATGGACGGCGGATCGAACATCACGGCGCACCGATGCGGGAATTGCACGCGAAAGTATGCAGATGCACTAAGGTGCCGACAACCCTTTCCTGCGCTCCGCCGCCACAAGCATCAGCGACAGGATGACGCCGGTATCGAGATACTTGAAGCTGGTGTGGAGGCAGAGCGCCATCAGCAGGGGCGGCACCACCGCGAGGGCCAGTGGCGGATCGGCCGCCAGCAGCCGGCACCAGGGCCGGACCAGCGCCGCCAGATAGGCCCCCAGCGCGATCATGCCGAAAAGCCCGGTCTTCAGCAGGCTGTAGCTGGCCAGCGTATGGGTGTAGCTGACCCGCCAGCCCCCCACCGCCGGGTTGGCGATCCGCGCGCCCCAGCCGTCGCCGAACAGCAGAGCCCAGGGCGTGGCGACGGCATGGTCGATCACCGCCGCGGCTTCCTCCCAGCGGGCGTTGATTCCGGTCAGCCGCGTCTTCTCAGCCGCCTGCTGCCAAGCGCCGACCAGGGCATCGCCGCCGGCCATCGCCAGTAGGCCGAATCCCAGCAGCAGAGGCAACGCCAGCCACGGTCGCCGCCGCGCCCACCACAGGGCGGTCAGGGCGAGCGACAGCACCGCCAGCCCCAGCGCGGTGCGATGGACCGCGCCGGCGAGCGCGCCAAGGCAAAGTGCTCCACCGACGGCACAGGGAATCGCCGCCATCCAATACCGGATTCGCCCGCCCACCGCCACCAGCGACAGCGCGAGCGCCGGCAGAAGCACCGCAGCGAACAGAACCGACGGGGCATTGAGCAGATAGACGCCGCCATCGGCCATCGCCCGCCGTCCGATGGCGCCGAATCCCCAATCCGCCTGCCGCCACCAACGCAAGGCCAGCAGCAGCCCGGCCATCGCCAGCCCACCCGCCAGCGCGCGCACCGTCCGGTCTCCGCCGCTCTGCAGCGCCGGCACCAGAAGCGCGGGAAGGAACAGGAAGACCAGGGGCACGACGTCCCGCAGGATGTCGGCCGCCTCCCACCCCAGCGCAGCCCCGCGCAGCAGAGGCACCCACAGAAGCCAGGTGAACGCGGCGACCGCCACCGGCATCCAGCGCATATCCGACTGCCCGACGCCCGACGGCGTCCGCAGGGCATGACCGCTCGCCACCGCCAGCGGCCACTTCCAGCCGACGGCGGCCAGGATCAGAAGGCCGATGGACAGTTCGGCCCCGCGCAAAGCGGGCGGCGCCGGGACGCTGAGGCCGCCATAGAGCAGCATGGCCGCCGTCATCGACAGCGCGCCGAGGCTGCCGGCCGCCACCCTCACGGCCGATCTCCGGAACGCGGGCCTACAGAACTCAGGCCCAGCGCTGCTCGGCGCGGTCCAGACGATAGAACAGCCCTTCCTGCGGACGCAGTCGCAGCGTGCCGGTCAGGGTCAGCGGTTCCCGCGTCGCCGGCAGGGCGATGGCGGTGTGGACATGCATCATGGTCGCCGGTCCGGGATTCTCGCAGGCGGGACACCCCATTGGATTGGCGGACAGGATGAAGCGGTTGTGGGTGGCGCCGTCGGTCAGCGGCACCATGAAGCCGCGAACGGTGACCGGCCGGCCGTCCAGCGCCGAAACCTTCGTGGGAAATTGCGGATTGCCGGCAAGGCCGCCGAACCGCACCGTGCCCAGATCGCGCCAGATCGCCGTGGTTTCGTCCAGCGGCAGGTGGAAGGGGCCCGCGGGATGGCTCGGCGCATCCGCCGATCCGGCGGCCCAAACGGCCCAGCCGGCAACGGGAGCGAGCGCAAGCGGCAACAGAATCTGGCGCCGGCCGGGCATGGCCGTGCCCAGGGCCGCACCAAAACGGGTGGCGGTGTTCATGGTCGCTTCTCCCCTGCTGCGTTGCTTCGTCACCGGGGCTGCGAAATCGGGGCGCCGTGTGCTGCGGAAGTCTTTTGTCCGGTCGCCAGGGAACAGCTTTGTCCGGTGCGGGGCGACGCCTTCTGCCGGGCGGTCGCCAATTGCGCGAAAGTCTCCGGCAAGCGCGGCCCGCGGTCAACCGGCAATTCGCTGGAACGCAAGCGGAATACTGGCGCGTTAGGACAGGTTTCCCGCGGCGCGCTATCCCGGCGCATTCAAAAAAACGCAATCTGTTTGACGGGGTGCGGCACCGCACTCCATAGTCCCAGCACTGGCCGTGCCGCACTGCACACAGTCCCGCGCAAGCCGTTCCGATGACGAGACGAGCCATGGAAACCTTTCGCTTCCAGCCGGGCGAAACCCCGGTCCTGCTCAGCATTCCGCATGTCGGGACGATGATTCCGCCGGACATCGCAGCCACGATGACGCCGGAAGGGCTGGCCCAGCCCGACGTCGACCGCCACTTGGATCGGTTGTACCACTTCGCCCCCGCGCTCGGAATCGGTTTCCTGACGGCGCTGTGTTCGCGTTACGTGGTGGATCTGAACCGCGACCCCGACGGTGTCATGGTGCAGCCGGGCCTCGACCCGACCGAAATCTGTCCGCTGACCACCTTCGACCATCAGCCGATCTATCAGCCGGGGCGGGAGCCCGACCGGGCGGAGGTCGACCGGCGGGTCGGCGCCTACTGGCGCCCCTATCACGAGCAGCTGCGCAGCGAGTTGCGTGCGCTCCGCGACCGATACGGCGTCGCCGTCCTGTTCGATGCCCATTCGGTGCGCAGCCGGGTCCCGCGCTTTTTCGACGACACTCTGCCCGACTTCAACCTGGGCACCGGCGACGGCAGCAGCAGCGCACAGCCGCTGGTCGTCCGGCTGATGAACGTGCTTTCGGCGTCGGAGCGCTATTCGGCCGCGCTGAACGGCCGCCTGCGCGGCGGCTTCATCATCCGCAGCTACGGCCAGCCGGAAGAGAACATCCACGCCATCCAGTTGGAACTGACCCAGTCCACCTATATGGACGAGGACGCGCCCTATCACTTCCGCCCTGATCTGGCGGCGGAGGTAAAGCCGTCGCTGGAGCGGCTGCTGAGCGTCGTCGTAGAGTGGGCGTGGCAGAAGGCCAGCGGACAGCGGCGTGCGGCGTTCCTGTAACCCCGCCCTCCTGTAACCCCGCCCACGACTCGGCCGTTCGCCCCTCACCAAAGAGTGGCCCTTCCCCGTTGCCGGGGAAGGGCCGAAGGACGGCCTGATCGGGGATGGATCAGATCTGGCCGCGCTCGCTGGCCTGACGCATCAGGACATATTGGCGCATCATCTGGTTGCGGAAGCGGTAGCGTTCCAGTCCCGGTTCCACCACCGGGGCCAGGATGCCGCCATGGTCTTCCCGCGTCAGACGCTTCAGCAGGTCGAGCGTTGCGGCGCTCGGCAATTCGCCGCTGTCGCCCGCCAGATCGTTGGGATCGAACACGCCATAAGCATCGGCCGGGCACAGCGCCGCGGCCAGCAGTGCATCCTCTAGCTCGGCCCGACGGTCGGCGGCCAGCGCGCGGGCATAGCTTTCGACGATGCCGCGTTCGGCCTCCTGCAGGCAGCGGGCGACGGCATAGCCAAGATCCGGCCGTTCCACCAGCTTGCTGCCGCGGCTGACGGCGCTGCGCGCCGCATGCAGGCCCAGAAGCTGCGCGTAATAAGGCAGGCCGCGCACGAACTCGGCGATCCGCCGCACCACGTCGGCGGCAAACTCGATGCCGGCATTCTGCGCACCCGCCTGGATCAGGCGGCCGATCTCCTGATCGGTCATCAGCGGCAGATGCACCGGCACCAGGGAACGCTGGATCGACGGATGCTTGCCCAGCAGCTGGTCGAGATTCTCGGCGACGCCGACCACCAGCAACGTGACGGGGATCGAGCTGTCGGTCAGGTTCTTGAACAGCTCCGCCAGCTTGTTGCGGAAATCCTCGTCGGTGACGCGGTCATACTCGTCGAGGATCAGCAGCACATGGGTGGCGTGGATGCCCGACAGCACCTCGTTCAGCTCGGTGACGCTGAAGGCGCCCTCCGGCAGCAGTTCGTTGAAGCTGGCGAAGTTGCGCCGCGCCGCGAACGGGTTGTCGAGCGCCGAGCGGTAATAGGTCGAGGGGATCTTCTTCAGGAAGTGCCGGAAGATGTCCTCGAAGCTCAGCTCGCCGCTGCAGGTCAGCTTCAGCGACAGATAGCCCGCCTGCCCGGCGATCTTCTCAATCGCGTTGGCGACGGAGGTCTTTCCGCGGCCGCGGTCGCCATAGAGGATGACGTGCGCCCGCTCCTCCTCGATGGCCGAGATGATGCGGCGCAGGGTGTCGTTGCGGCCGATGAACAGGCCGTTCAGCTGCTGCTTCGGCCTGGTCGGGGTGAAGGCTTCGCGCAGAAGGCCGTTCAGCTCCGGCGTCAGGCCCTTCAGCATCGCCGGCGCGTTGGCGCCTCCGTTGGCCCCGAAGCCGCCGCGGTAACCGCCGTTGACCGACATGGTGAAGCGCGGCAGGTCGTGCTCGCCGTCGGCATCATGGCCGCCGGGCTGCGGGAACATATGGCCGCGGCGGTCGCCGGTGGCCTCGTTGTCGATGACATCGGGCAGACGCGGGGCGGCAGGACCGCGCATCGCCTCGAACCCTGCCCGGCCACCGATAGGCCCACCGACAGGATTGCCACCCGCATTCCCATCGACCGGACGCAGATGGAGCCCACCCGGCCGTCCCGGCGCGTTGGAAAAGCCGCCGGCTCCCGGTCCGTTCATGCCGCCATTCATACCGCCGGCCATGCCGGGTCCGCCGGTCAGCGGACCGGACCCGAGTCCCCCGCCGGTGATGCCCGGACTACCCAGGCCGGCAGCGCCGGCGGCCGGCAGCCGCTCGTCCGCCACGGCGGCCGAGCGACGCTTTCGAAAGAAATTCCGCATCCGTCCCAATCCCCACGCGTTGTCGGCGTTCGCGGAACCGGCCCCCTTTCGGCTTCTCTGGTGGGCCAGGGACGGTTCCGCGTGTTCCCGATGTAAGCGCTGCGCCGGCCGGGGTGGGCTGGGATTTCGGATATAATACCGACGCGGCATCCCTCGTTCGGAGACCTCTTCCGAAGGGCTCCACCGCCCCGCCCTGCCACAGACCGTATATTGGGCGCTTCGACGGTCATCACCCGATCAGGATCGGTCCGACCGTGGCCCAGCCATAGAGCACCGCCAGGAACAGGGCGAGAGTCACGCACTCACGCAGGAAAGCCAAAACCGACATGCCACCCTCCATTGTTCGCGTCTTGTTCTGATAGAGCTACCAGAACGGACGCGGAACGGCAACTGCGCAGTTCTGTCTATGTTCTCGTTACGGACTCAGGTGTTCCATTCCGGACACAGATCGAACGGACAGGCGGTCAGAAAGTTACGTGTCGAATGCGTGGAGTTTAACGCTTGGAGCTTCAGGCCGGATCGGCGTCGTCGTAGCGGATCAGGTCGGTCCAGGCGCGTTCCAGCCGCCGCAGCGTGCGATAGGTGGTTTCGAAATCGGCGCCGTCGCTGTCGGTGCGCAGCAGACTGTCGGCGCGCATCGCTTCCAGCTTCTTCAGCGCCTCGCAGGTCGCGAGCCCCTGGTCGGACAGCTTGAGCCGGGCGGCCCGGCGGTCGCGCTGGGACGGGCTGCGGTCGACATAGCCCGCCTCCACCAGATGCTTCAGATTGTAGGAGGCGTTGGAGCCCAGGTAATAGCCGCGCTCCAACAGATCGCGGACTGACAGTTCCTCGGTGCCGATGTGCAGCAGCATCAGCGCCTGCGTCGGGCTGAGGTCGGTCACGCCGATGCGGGCCAGTTCCATCCGAAGCACGTCGAGGAAGCGTCGGGTGATGCTTTCCATGACGCGGCCAAGGTCGGTGTAGACCGCGGGGGCCGCCACACTCTGCTGCATGCTCATCATTCCTGTGCCAGTGGCTTGCAAAGCACCAGTGCTTTGCAAACGCCGTTATCCGGTCGGCGCAGCACAGTCCGTGCCTGCCGATCGGCGGACCGGGGAAAGGGTGCCGCGACACCCCTTCCCGTCGCCGTTTCTTAATGGCCTGTGACGATGGGCGGATTTTGTAGCGAATTGGAGGGACAAACTTGAGACGCGGGGGTGTTCCGCCCCCGCCGCCTGCAATAACCGGCAGATTACATGGTGCCGGGAAAGGCTCCGCCATCCAGAAGAATGTTCTGCCCAGTCATGAAACCGGACTGGGCGGCACAGAGAAAGGCACAGGCGGCCCCGAATTCCTCCGGATCGCCGAATCGGCCGGACGGGTTCGTCTTGCGGCGCAAATCCATCTCTTCGTCAATGCTGCGGCCGGCGGCCTTGGCGCCACCCTCCATGGTCTTGCGCAGACGGTCGGTCTCGAACGGGCCGGGCAGCAGGTTGTTGATGGTGACGTTGTGTTTCACCGTCTGCCGCGACAGGCCGGCGACGAAGCCGGTCAGGCCGGTGCGCGCGCCGTTCGACAGACCGAGAATCGGGATCGGCGCCTTCACCGCGGCGGAGGTGATGTTGACGATCCGGCCGAAACGGCGGGCGATCATGCCGTCCACCGTCGCCTTGATCAGGAAGATCGGCGCCAGCATGTTGGCGTCCAGCGCGCGAATCCAGTCGTCGCGGTCCCAATCGTGGAAATCGCCCGGCGGCGGACCCCCGGCATTGTTGACCAGGATGTCCGGTTCCGGGCAAGCGGCCAGAGCGGCAGCCCGCCCCTCTTCCGTCGCGATGTCGCCGGGGGCGGTGGTGACGGTGACGCCGGTGGCCTTGCGGATCTCCTCGGCGGTCGCCTCCAGAGCCTCGGCATTGCGGGCGGTCAGGGTGACGTGAACGCCCTCGCGGGCCAGCGCGAAGGCGCAGGCGCGGCCCAGCCCCTTGCTGGCGGCGCAGACGATGGCTCGGCGGCCGGCGATACCCAAATCCATGGTCGTCTCTTCCCTTTTTGAATCAGAGGGTCGTTTTGGAACCGGATCGTTGCGGTTCCGTCCGTTGCAGATCCGAAAGGACTTCGCGCGCCAGCGGCACGGTCACGCCACGATGGGCCGCCAGCGAGGCATGGTCCAGCGCCGCTACCAGTCGGCGGGCGAAATCCAGCGACCGTTCCATCCGCGCCAGAAGATAGGTGATGACCTCCATCCCCGGCCGCAGTTGGCGGTCGGCGAACAGCTTGACCAGCACCGCGGCCAGCAGCGCGTCGTCGGGCGGCCGGACCTCCACCGCCGGTGCGCCCTTGATGCGCGAGCGCAGGTCGGGCAGCCGGGTGCGCCAGCGCGACGGCGCCTTGCGCGACAGCAGAAGCAGATGGCCCTGCTGTTCACGGGCGAGGTTGTAGAGGTGGAACAGCGCCTCTTCCCGCTCGGGCTTGCCGGCGACCATGTCCGCATCCTCGACGACCACGGCGTTGGCGGGAGCCAGCAGGGACGGCACCACGCCCGAATCGAGGGCATCGCCGCGGGTCACCACCGCGTGGCTGCGGGCGCGCCAGACCTGGGACAGATGGGTCTTGCCGCAACCGGCCGGGCCGAACAGGGTCAGCGCCGGGGCCGGCCAGGACGGCCAGCGGTCCAGCCACGCCACGGCGTCGGCGTTGCTGGACGCCACGAGGAAATCCTCGCAGCCCATTGCAGTCCGGTGCCCGAGGTCGAGCGGTATCTGCGCCGGCAAGCTCATGCGGACACACCCATCAGCGTTCCGCGTCGGTGCCGCGGTAGTACGGGCTTGAGAGATACTGTCGCAATGCGAAGCGGGTCAACACGCCGATCACCGCGGCCACCGGCACCGCCAGCAACACGCCGACGAAGCCGAACAGGCTGCCGCCGGCCAGCAGGGCGAACATCACCCAGACCGCATGCAGCCCGACCTTGTCGCCCACCAGCTTCGGCGTCAGGACATTGCCTTCCACCGCCTGCCCGAACAGGAAAATGCCGACCACGATGGCGACGCGCCAGAACTCGTCGAACTGCAGCAGGGCAAGGCCGGTGCTGGCGACGAAGCCGAACAGGGTGCCGACATAGGGGATGAAGGACAGCAGACCGGCCATCAGACCGATCACCAGCCCGAAGTCCAGCCCGGCCGCCGACAGCGCCAGCGCATAGAAGACGCCCAGCACGACGCAGACCGTCGCCTGCCCGCGTACGAAACCCGACAGGGTGACGTTCACCTCGCGCGCCTGCTCGCGCACCGTCTCGGCATGCTGGCGCGGCAGCCACGAATCGACCTTGCCCACCATCAGGTCCCAATCGCGCATCATATAGAAGGCGACGACGGGCGTGATGAACATCAGGGTGACGATGTCGAACAGTGCCAGGCCACCCGACAGAATGCGGGTGACGACGCGTCCGACCAGCCCCGCCACCTCCCCGGCATAGGTGCCGGCGGCGGCGCGCAGCCGCTCGACATCGTCGGCGGGCAGGCGGTGGATAAAGCGATTCAGGGCCGGGATCAGCCGCTCCTTCACCAGTGTCGCATAGGTCGGCAGCACCTCCAGCAGGTGGGAGACCTGCCCCTGCACCAGCGGCAGCAGCAGCAGCGCCACCAGCACCATGACCAGAACGAATCCCAGCAGCACCAGCGTGGTGCCGAGCCAGCGCGGCAGCCCCGCCGCCTCCAGCCGGTCGACGGCGGGGTCGAGCAGATAGGCGATGGCCAGCCCGACCACGAAGGGCAGCAGCATGTCCGACAGCAGCCAGAGCGCCAGGACGAACAGCCCCAGCCCGATCAGCCAGAAGCGGAGCTGCTTGGCCGCCGTCACGGAACGCCGCCGAGCCGGTTGAACAGCAAGGCGCCGCGCCGCGCGTACAGCAGACCCGACAGCACCGTCGTCACCGTACAGGCGTACACCAGCACATCGACCAGCGCCCAGCCATACAGGTGGATGTCCGGCAGTCCCAGCGCCGGCGGCGCCAGAATCGCCGCGGCCAGCGCGATCTGCACCACCGTGTTCACCTTGCTGATGTAGAGCGGCTGCATCGCCAGCGTCTCCTTCAGGGTGAACAGCAGGATGACGCCGCCGATGATCATGATGTCTCGGAACACCACCATCATCGCCAGCCACAGCGGGATCGCGCCGACCCAGGCCAGCGCCACATACACCCCGACGATCAGCGCCTTGTCGGCCAGCGGATCGAGATAACCGCCCAGCACCGTGCGCGCGCGGAACATGCGGGCGATGGCGCCGTCCAGCGCATCGGACAGACCGGCGGCGACGAACAGGGCGAAGGCCCACTCCATGTTGCCGATCAGGATCATGTACATCGCGGCCGGAACCGCCACGATGCGCAGGAACGTGATGATGTTGGGAACGCTCACGGCTGGCTCTTGGCCGGCAGCGTGCCCAGGTTGCGCGGCGGGGCGCCCATTGCGGCCGGAGCACCGGCGCCCATATTGCCGGCGCCCATCGGCGCCGACGGCGCCAGCGAGGTCGGCGACGCCATCGGCGAGGCCGCGGAAGGAACCGCACCGGCCGACGCCGCACCCGACCCGCGCGGCAGCAGGGTCAGCTGCCAGTCGGCCGACTGCACCGGCAGCGGCGCCCCGGGATAGGCTGGCGGATAGCCGGCGGGCACGGCGGCCGACCGCGCGAATCCGAGATCCTGGCGGGCGAGCGCCTGGGCCAGCTGCTCGGGATCGCCGCGATAGGTCAGGGTGATGAGCGCCTCGTTGCGGCTGATCGACATCAGGCTGGTGCGGCTCACCGCGGGAACGGCGGACAGCCGCTTGCGCGTCTCCACCCAGTCGTTCACCGCGGTCAGCGGCACGCTGACGATGGTGTTCTGCTCCGGTCCGGTGGCGGTGGTGTGCTCGCGCCGCCACGAATCGTCAATCTGGGTGCCGACCGCCGCGACCGCACGGTTCATCAGTTCGTCGGCACTGCCGCCGCCCTTCACCTGCACCGTCTGGTTCTCGCGGTTGCCGTCCAGCCCATAGCGGGTGACGTCCACCGTCAGGCCGCGCGCCGGGTCGGGACCGTTCGCCGGCATGTCGGTGCGGGCGACCACGACTCCGCCGGCCTTATAGGCCTGCGCGATGCGGGCGAGCGCCTCCGAATTGCCCGCGATCGCGTCCTCGCCGCTGATCGCCTGGGCGTCGGAAAGCTCGCCGTCCGGCACCACCAGCGGCACCAGCGAAGCGGCGGGCTGCCGCGCTTCCCAAGCGGCGCGCCAGGGGGTGCGGTCCTGCCACAGGACGACGCGGCCGTCGCTCTGGGTCACCGGCAGGATGACGAAGGGGCGCGACGGCGGCTCGACATACTGGGTGGCGCCGCCGCTCTGGCCGAGCGCGTCGCGCACCGCGTTGGGACGGAAGCGCACGGTGATGGCGCCGACATAGCGGGTGGCCGACACCTTCTCCTCGTCGATCTCGAAGCCCTGGACCATCCTGGCGATCTGGTTGTCCGACAGGCGCGGCGGATTGCCGCCACCGGGCACCAGACGCCCGTACAGCTCAGCCCAGGCCTTGGCCTGCGCCTCGCGGATCGCCTGATCGCGGATGGTGGTCGGATTTCCGCCGCTGATGTCGACCTGCACGCCGGACACGGCGAAGGGATCGGCGGCGGACGAGACGGCGGCCGGCGGCGGGGAACCGGTCTGCGCCCCGGCCGGCCCGGTCATGGTCAGGACCAGAGCGGTGGACATGGCAGCAAGACCGGCGAGGAGCGGCGCGCGGCGGCGGTGGAGCATTGCAAAGCCTTCCGATTCGAGTATGTTCGGCCCGAGCCCAAGGCCCGGTATATAGCTCAGCCCAAGCGAGGATACCATCAGCACCCAGTCCTATAACATGTCCGACGCCTACAAGCAGGCCGGTGTGGACATCGATGCGGGCAACGCGCTTGTCGAAGCGATCAAGCCCCTTGCCCGCTCCACCGCGCGTTCAGGCTCCGACGCGGGCCTGGGCGGTTTCGGCGCCCTGTTCGATCTGCGCGCCGCCGGCTACCAGGATCCGCTTCTGGTCGCGACGACCGACGGCGTCGGCACCAAGCTGAAGGTGGCGATTCTCGCCAACCGTCACGATACGGTCGGCATCGACCTCGTCGCCATGTGCGTCAACGATCTGGTCGTGCAGGGCGCCGAGCCGCTGCTGTTCCTGGATTACTACGCCACCGGCAAGCTCGACGTGGCCGCCGGCCGCGACATCGTCGCCGGTATCGCCGAAGGCTGCCGTCAGGCCGGCTGCGCGCTCGTCGGCGGCGAGACCGCCGAGATGCCGGGCATGTATTCCGAAGGCGATTACGACCTCGCCGGTTTCTCCGTCGGTGCTGTGGAACGCCAGCATGCCCTGACCGGTTCCGCCGTGCAGGCCGGTGACGTGGTCCTTGGCCTCGCCTCCACCGGCGTGCATTCCAACGGCTATTCGCTGGTTCGCAAGCTGGTCGAGAAGTCAGGCCTCGGCTACGACGCCCCCTGCCCGTGGGACGAGTCGAAGTCTCTGGGCGAGGCGCTGCTGACGCCGACCCGCATCTATGTGAAGAGCACGCTGAAGGCGGTGCGCGCCGGCACGGTCCGTGCCATGGCCCACATCACCGGCGGCGGCCTGATCGAGAACATTCCGCGCGTTCTGCCGGACGGGCTGGGTGTCGTTCTCGACGCCTCGACCTGGACCCTGCCCCCCGTCTTCTCCTGGCTGATGAAGACCGGCGGCATCGCTCCGTACGAGATGGCGCGCACCTTCAACGTCGGCCTCGGCATGGTCGTCGTGGTTCCGGCCGACAAGGCGCAGGAGGCCATCGACATCCTTCGCGAGGGCGGCGAGACGGTCTACACCGTCGGCACCGTCACCGCGCTGAAGGACGGCGACGCCCGCGTGACCGTCAATGGCATGGACGCGGCCTGGACCGCGTAAGGGACGCCTAAGGATCCTTGTGATGAGCAAGTTGAAGCTCGGCGTCCTGATCTCGGGGCGCGGCAGCAATCTGCAGGCGTTGATCGACGCCTGCGCCGCGTCCGATTTCCCGGCCGAGATCGCGCTGGTCCTGTCCAACAAGGCCGACGCCTTCGGTCTGGAGCGGGCGGCCAAGGCCGGCATCGCCACCGCGGTGGTCAGCCACCGCGACTATCCCGGCGACAAGCCGGCCTTCGAGGCTGCGATGGACGCCACCCTGCGCGAGTCGGGTGTCGAGTTGGTCTGTCTCGCCGGCTTCATGCGCCTGCTGTCGCCCTGGTTCGTCGGGCAGTGGCACAACGCGCTCATCAACATCCACCCGTCCCTGCTGCCCTCCTTCAAGGGGCTGGACACCCATCAGCGGGCGCTGGACACCGGCGTCCGCTTCCATGGCTGCACCGTGCATTATGTGCGGCCGGAGATGGACGAAGGCCCGATCATCGCCCAGGCCGCGGTTCCGGTCCTGCCCGACGACGACGCCCATAGCTTGGCCGACCGCGTGCTGGAATCGGAGCATCGCCTTTATCCGCATGCCGTTCGTCTGATCGCCGAGGGCCGCGCCCGAGTCGACGGCGATCTGGTGCGGATCGACGGCCCGGTTCCCGAGCTTGCGGCCGTGGTCAACCCGCCGCTGTAAGCGCGCTCTTCCTTCCGATCACCCCTCTTCCGGCATAGTTGACGGTTCCGCTCGGAATCTGTTGCGTTTCCGTGCGTCCGCGTCAAAAATTGCGGGCAAAAGAAACTGTTGGAGGGTTGATCGATATGGCGGCCGTCAGTCCGAACCCGGTCAGTGAAGAGACCGTCCGCGCACATCAGGCGAACTGGATCGCCTTCACCAAATTCATGAAGCTCAGCATCGCCGGAGTCATCGCGGTGCTGGTGCTGCTGGCGATCTTTACGCTGTAACAGGCGAAGGTCGCTGTATAGCGGGGCAGTAAGACCCCCCACCTAACCTCCCCCGCTGGGCGGGGGAGGAACTGCCGCCTTTTTCCCGTATCAGCACCAGTCCCCTCCCCCGCCCAGCTCTCGCACAAAGCTTCGCTTTGTGCTGACGCGGCAGGCGGACCGAAGGTCCGCTGAGAGCGGGGGAGGGTTAGGGTGGGGGCAAGTGTGTCTGCCCCACAACTCACCCCGCCAGCATCTCCAGCGCCTTCTGCAGCTTGTCGCGGGCCTGGTCGGCGGCCTCGCGGCGGTCACGCTGCTCCTCGATTACCTCTTCCGGAGCCTTGGCGACGAACTGCTCGTTCGACAGCTTGGCGTCGATCTTCTTGATCTCGCCGGTCAGCTTGTCGATCTCCTTGGACAGCCGCGCCTTCTCCTTGTCGAGATCGACGATGCCTTCCAACGGCAGCACCAGCGTGGTCTCGTCCAGCACCGCCTGAACGCTGCTCTTCGGCACGTCGCCCTGAAGCGGATCGACGCTCGACAGCCGGGCCATGCGCAGGATCAGGTCGCGGTGGGTGTCCAGCCGCTTCAGGCTGACCGCGTTCGGATCCTTCAGCTTCAGCTCGATCTGCGCCGCCGGCGGGACGTTCATCTCCGACCGCATGGAGCGGACCGAGGAGATCAGCCGCACCACCCAATCCATCTCGTCGCGCGACGCCGGATCGATGACGTCTGCGGCGAACTCCGGCCATTCCGCCGAGATCAGGCGGTTGGCGCGGGCCGGCGACAGCTGCTCCCACAGCTCTTCGGTGATGAAGGGCATCAGCGGGTGCAGGATGTGCAGAATCTGATCCAACACCCAGGCGGTGGTCGCCCGAGTCTCGGCCTTCGCCGCCTCGTCCGTGCCGGCCAGGATCGGCTTGGTGAACTCCATATACCAGTCGCAGAAGGTGCCCCAGGTGAACTGGTAGGCGGCGCCGGCGGCCTCGTTGAACTTGTAGGCGTCGATCGACTCGGCGACCTTCTTCGCCGCATCGGCCAGCGCGCCGACGATCCAGCGGTTGACCGTCTGCGTCAGCCCAACCGGCTTGTAGCCGGCGACTGGCTCACAGCCGTTCATCTGGCAATAGCGGGCGGCGTTCCACAGCTTGGTGGCGAAGTTGCGGTAGCCCTCGACCCGGTTCACCGCCAGCTTGATGTCGCGACCCTGCGCCGCCATCGCCGACAGGGTGAAGCGCAGCGCGTCGGTGCCGTACTGGTCGATGATCTCCAGCGGATCGATGACGTTGCCCTTCGACTTCGACATCTTCTGCCCCTTCTCGTCGCGGACGAGGGCGTGGATGTAGACGGTGCGGAAGGGAACGTCCTTCATGAAGTGCAGGCCCATCATCATCATCCGGGCGACCCAGAAGAAGATGATGTCGAAGCCGGTCACCAGCACGTCGGTCGGATAATAGCGGTCCAGTTCCGGCGTCTGGTCGGGCCAGCCGAGCGTCGAGAACGGCCACAGCGCCGACGAGAACCAGGTGTCGAGCACGTCGGCGTCGCGGGTCAGTTCGACGTCCTGGCCGTAATGCGTCTTGGCCGCAGCGCGCGCCTCCTCCTCCGTCTCCTCGACGAAGAAGGTGCCGTCCGGGCCGTACCAGGCCGGAATCTGATGGCCCCACCAGATCTGGCGGCTGATGCACCAGGGCTGGATGTTGCGCATCCATTCGAAATAGGTGTTCTCCCACTGCTTGGGCACGAACACCGTCTTGCCGGTTTCCACCGCCTCGATGGCCGGCTTAGCCAGGGTCGCGGCATCGACATACCACTGGTCGGTCAGCCACGGCTCGATGGCGACGCCGGAGCGGTCGCCGTGCGGGACCATGTGGGTGTGCGGCTCGATCTTCTCCAGAAGCTCCAGCGCTTCCAGCTCGGCGACGACCCGCTTGCGCGCCTCGTAGCGATCCAGCCCGCGATAGGCCTCGGGAACGTTGTCGTTCAGCCGGGCGTCGCGGTCCATGATGTTGATCTGTTCGAGCCCGCAGCGCTTGCCGACCTCGAAGTCGTTGAAGTCATGGGCCGGCGTGATCTTCACCGCGCCCGAGCCGGTCTCCGGATCGGCATATTCGTCGCCGACGATCGGGATCAGCCGGCCGACCAGCGGCAGCCGGACCATCTTGCCGATCAGGTCCTTGTAGCGCTCATCCTCCGGGTGCACCGCGACCCCGGTATCGCCCAGCATGGTCTCCGGACGGGTGGTGGCGACCACGATGAAGCGGCCTTCCTCCCCGTCGATCGGATAGCGGAAGTGCCAGAGGTTGCCCTTGATCTCCTTCTGCTCGACCTCGAGGTCGGAGATCGCGGTGTGCAGCTTCGGGTCCCAGTTGACCAGCCGCTTGTCCTTGTAGATCAGGCCCTGGCGGTGCAGTTCGACAAACACCTTGCGGACGGCGCGGCTCAGCCCCTCGTCCATGGTGAAGCGCTCGCGCGGCCAGTCGGGCGAGGCGCCCAGGCGGCGCAGCTGGCGGGTGATGGTACCGCCCGATTCGGCCTTCCATTCCCACACCTTGTCGATGAAGGCGTCGCGGCCGAAATCGTGACGGGTCTTGCCGTCCTTCGCGAGGTTGCGCTCCACCACCATCTGGGTGGCGATGCCGGCATGGTCGGTTCCCGGCTGCCACAGGGCGTCGCGGCCGCGCATGCGGTTGTAGCGGGTCAGCACGTCCTGGATGGTGAAGGTCAGCGCATGGCCCATGTGCAGGCTGCCGGTGACGTTCGGCGGCGGCATCATGATGGTGTAGGGCTTGCCGTTCCCCTGCGGCTGGGCGGCAAAGGCGCCCGACTCTTCCCACAGGCGGTAGTGCTTCTCCTCGACCTCGGCGGGCCGGTACGTCTTTTCCAACATCACCACGTACTTTCGCTAGAAACGTCTCAACCGGGGCTTAAAAAAGACAGGATCAGAACTTCTGCGACCGCCGGATCATGCGATCGATCTCCTGCTGGACCAGCCGCTCGACCACCGTCGGCAGATTCTCGTCCAGCCATTCCTTCAACAGCGGCTTCAGCAGCTCGCGCACGACCTCTTCCACCGTGCGGATGCCGATGGGCATCGGGCCGATGGACAGATCGTCGCCCAACTCGCGCGCCAGATGGGTCAGGTGGTGCGAGGCATCCTCCGCCGTCCGGCGGGAGATCAGCCCGTCATCGGGATCGACCGTGCGACGGCGCGGACGCGGCGGGGGCGGCGGCTCGTCATCCTCGAACTCGTCGAACACCGGCGCCGGCCGCCGGGCGGCGGGACGCGGCGGCGGCATCGGCTCGGGCTCGGGCTCGTCCCAACGGGGCGGAGGCGGCGGAGGCGGCGACGGTTCCGGAAAAGCCGGTTCCTCCGGCCACGGATCGGGGTCCGGCTGGCCGAAGTCGGGCCGGTCGTCCGGCTCGTCCTCCACCATCTGGGTCAGTTCCAGGACGTCGTCGTCCTCGTCCACCGGCGGGGGTGGCGGGGGCGGCGGAGGGGGTGGCGGCGGAGGAGGCGGCGAAGGCGCCTGGGTTTCT
>NZ_LGQU01000015.1:0-33604 GCF_003115935.1 Azospirillum sp. TSH20 | reverse complement strand
CTGACCGGCACCGCCACCGGCACCGTCACGGTGTCCGGTGCCGGCGGCACGGTCACCGTGTCGCCGGGCGGCGGCGTGGCGGCGCCGGTTCCGTTCACCAACCTGCAGCCCTATCTGGCGGTCACCATGTACATCGTCACCATGGGTCTTTTCCCGACCCGCGACTGACGATAGGCTGGCGCCCCGGTTCCGCGTTGCGCGGGCCGGGGCGTTTTTCGATCCGCAAAATCCACGGAACGCCACCCTGCCCCCGGAACGCCCGCCATGACCGCCGATTACAGCACGCTGTCCGCCGAACGCTTCACCCCCCATGTCGGCCAGACCTTCCGATTCCTGGCGCCGGAGGACCGGTCCCCAATCGCTGAGGTCGAACTGACCCTGATCCTCGAACGGCCGGAGTTCACCCCCCGCTGGGCGAAGCGGACATCCTTCGCCTTGACGTTCGAAACGCCGGGAGAGAGCGGATTGGGGAACGGGAATTTCCTCATCGATCACCCGATTGAAGGGGCGATGGGGCCGTTCTTCGTCGTCCGGTCGGTTCCGCGCGACCCGGCGCGCGCCTGCTTCGAACTCGTCCTGAACTGACCGCCGCGCCGCGATCGGCCGCCGCGATTTGCCTTTGCGGATCGCCGTTCCCGTCCTGCGGGAGCGGCGGTTCTCATTTCAGAAGCTGGCCTTCGGCGGAGTGGCCGGCGCGCTCTGTCGCATCTGGGGCGGAAGGATCTGCGGCGGCAGATGCTGGATGCCGGGATGGTCGGGCGGCAACCAGATCAGTTCTAGCATCGGCGGGGCCTGCACCAGCAGGTCGAAGCCCAACCGGTGATAGAACCAGTGGACGCGTGTGTCGGTCTCGCTCACCGACAGGGTCATGGGCAGGCGAAGCTGCATCGCCGAGCCTTGCAGGCTGCGCAGCAGGTTGGTGCCGATGCCCTTGCCGCGGGCCAGCTTGTGGATCTCCACCTCGGCCACACGCCAGTCCCAGCGCCCCAGATCCATGACGATCCGGCCCACCGGCTGACCGGTCTTCTCCACCACGAAATCCAGATGCTGCGGGTAGCGGGTTTCCTGACCGGTCCGCATGGCGCTGTACTGCTGCTCGTACAGCATGCGGATGAAATCGCGGTCGTGGTGGGCATGGGCGAGCCAGGGACGGGCGTCCATGAACAGGCCCAGCAGGAAATCATCGTCCGACGGCCGGGGAGGGCGCATCGACAGCCCGCCGAGCAGCGGCAGAGATCCTTCAAATCCGGCCATCGGCCACGACCTTTTCGGTAGCGCAAGTGTCGGAAATGAATAGCTTGGGATGCATAAATAAAGCAAGGTTCTCGCCGTAGGCCACTGACCGGCGGAGCGGAAGCGTTTTTTTACCCGGAGGGTTCCGAGACGACCATTCAGGAGGGATGCGGGCATGGGCATGCCGCAGCCGCCAGCCGTCGAAAGCACCCGGCGGGGCGGGATGCCCTGGCTCCGGCCGTGACGGGCTCAACCGTTGTGATGTCCCCGAACACTGGTATGTTGGACGGCGAGACGGACAGGGACAGGCGATGCACAGTTGGTATTTCGTCGGCGACAGCCATGTCCAGTCTTTCGAGATCGCGGCCACCTTCGGTCTGTTCCGCCGCCGGTCCCAGTTCCTGATTGTCCCCGGCGCCACCGCCGTCGGCCTGCGCAATCCGGAAAGCCAAACCCAGGCCATCGTCCATTTCCAAAAGGCATTGCTGCCTCCTCTGCCGGGCGTTGTTCCGGTCATCCAGCTTGGCGAGGTCGATTGCGGATTCGTCATCTGGTGGCGGGCCCAGACCCTTGGCGAGCCGGTGGAGGCGCAATTGGCGGCCTCCATAACCGCCTATGCAAATTTCCTCGATGCGCTGATCGATGCCGGCTACAGCCGGATCGTGGTGACCGGAGCCGTTCCTCCCACCATCCCGGATGGCCATCACCATGGGGCGGTGGCGCGTGCCCGTCATGTGGTGACCGCAAGCCTGCGCGAACGCACCGACCTGACGATGCACTACAACCGGCGGCTTGCGGCGGAAGCGGCCCGGCGGAAGCTCCCCTATACCGACATTCTCGCGCGTGTTTTGGACGCCGGAACAGGCGTGATCGCCGACGCCTACCGCAGCCCCAACCCCGGCGACCACCACCTGCACCCGATCCAAGGCGCCCATGCCTGGGCCGAGGCGATCAACGGGCTGGAGATTTGACCGGACGGATGCTCCTCATCGCGTGCAGCGCTGTGACGGATGGCGGGTTTCCATCACCGCGAAGGCAATCAGCAGCCGCCGCTCGCAAGGGGCGGCAACCGGTTCCACTCCATGGAACGAGCGGTCGGACGGCGCATAGACCAGCAGATGGTTGGGCCGGTAAGGAGCCTGGGCCACCAGGTCGAAATCGGCGCGCGGGTATCGGTCCATTCCCCGTCCGCGAAAATCAGGATCGCGAGGACGGTACAGCGCCGTGCCCAATTGCGGTGCTTGCGGATTTGGCAAGGCGCCGTCCGCCGGCATGTAGAGCAGCATCGAGAACATCGTCGCCTCGATGTCCGTGTGCGGCAACATGGCGTGGCCGGTGTGGTCCTCGATGATGCGGACGTTCAGCACCGGCGGTGCATCGACCCAGGCCAGCTTGTCGCGAACCTGTGGAAAGCGCTCGGCCATCAGCGCGACGACATCGGGGTTGAACAGGCAGTCGCGCACTGCGCGCCATGTCAGGCCCCGCTCGCCGCCGCATTGGGCCAGCCAACGGTCGGTCAACTGGACCTGGTGACGCGACGGCAGCTCGTCGGTCTGAAAGACACCGAAGGCTGCGGGGTCCGGCCATTGGGCACAGGCGCGGGTGTAGAGATCGGCGGGCAGGAAATCCGATACGAGCAGATGGGGGAATGGATCGGTATTGATCGCTGCGTCGGACAATCGGTTCAAAGCATACGATGCGTCGGCGGTCATGCACCCTCCCGATGCGGGTCCGTTCAATATACGTGCAAAATAGGTCACAAATGCACGCGCAAGGGAAGGGCGTTCGGTTGCCGGAGAGGGCGGCTGCACAAACGGCGAAGCCTGCGCTATAACCAGAGGACGACAACCCTCGGAACAGAGATGAGTCCTCCAATGCGTGCCCAGTCCCGTTTCCCCCGCATCGCCGCCATCGCGGTGCTCGCGCTGTCCACCACGCTGGCCGGCTGTCAGACCGGGTCGATGGGCAACAAGGAAGGGTTCGGCACCGTCGGCGGCGCCATCGCCGGTGGCCTGATCGGCTCGCGCTTCGGCGGTGGCTCGGGCAAGCTGGTGGCGGTCGGCATCGGCACGCTGCTGGGCGCCTTCGCCGGGCGGGAACTCGGCGCCTCGCTCGACCGTGCCGACCAGGCCTATGCCGACCGCGCCGCGGTCCAGGCCTACAGCGCCCCCATCGGCCAGCGGATCACCTGGAACAACCCGCAGTCCGGCAACCAGGGCGTCATCGTGCCGGTCAAAGACGGCTATGACGGCTCCGGCGCCTATTGCCGCGAGTTCCAGCAGACCATCGTCGTCGGTGGCCGCACCGAACAGGCTTTCGGCACCGCCTGCCGCCAGCCCGACGGGTCGTGGAAGATTGTGGGGTAAGCGACGAAGCGGAGAAGCGTCTTTCCTTATGTCCGCTTGCCGGAGAAAGATAACCGGCCTCCCCGTTGAACGTCTCCGGCCTCTTCCCATGACCCTGTCCAGCATTCTCGATCGCCAGCCTCTGCTGGTGTCGTTCGACGTCTTCGACACCCTCCTGCTGCGCCGGGTGGAGCAGCCCGGCGACCTGTTCGAGGCGGTGGGCGAACGGGCTTCCGCCATGGGGCTGATCAGGCCCGGACTGACGCCCGTGCTGTTTCGCTTGGCCCGGGAGGAGGCGGAACGACGCGCAAGGACCCGGGTCGCAAGCGCGGAGGTGGGGCTGGCCGCCATCCATGCCGAACTTCGCCACCTCCTGTCCGAAACGGCCGATCCGGCGATGCTGGCCGCCCTGGAACTGGAGGTGGAGGCCGAATGGATCTTCGCCAATCCCCTGCTGCTGACCGTGCTGCAAAACCTGTCGGCAGCGGGGATCCCGGTGGTCCTGCTGTCGGACATGTATCTGTCGCCCACTGATCTGGCGCGGCTGCTGGCGGCGGCGGGGATCGGGCCGGAGCTTTATGGCCGCCTCCATGTCTCCGGTGCCGAAGGCTGCTCGAAACGAGACGGCGGCCTTTTCCGGCTGCTGCTGGCCGCCCATCCTGGTTGCCCTCCCGGACGCATCGTCCATATCGGAGATGACCCGCTGGGCGACGTCGCCATGGCGCGCGCAGCCGGGTTGGAGGCGATCCATTACGTACCGGGACCGGGACTGGCGCGCCTGCGCGAGCGCGAGCGAAGTGTGATGGGGCTGGCGGCCGACGCTCCGCCTCCACCCCGG
This sequence comes from Azospirillum sp. TSH20, assembly GCF_003115935.1. Classification (NCBI taxonomy): domain Bacteria; kingdom Pseudomonadati; phylum Pseudomonadota; class Alphaproteobacteria; order Rhodospirillales; family Azospirillaceae; genus Azospirillum; species Azospirillum sp. TSH20. Next base: position 29,188 of record NZ_LGQU01000015.1, on the reverse strand, counting down.
CGACTGGCCGCACTGGCCGGCCGGGAGGATGACGCGGAGGATGCCTTCGCGCTGGAGTTCGGCGCCCTGGTGCTGGGACCGGCGGTGGCGGAATATTGCCGCTGGGTGGTGGAGGAGTGCCGGCACCAGGGCATCCGCCGCATTGCCCCGCTGATGCGCGAGGCTGCCGTGTTCGCCCCGCTGATGCGCGACTGGATCGCCCATCGCGGCTATGACATGGAGGTGGTGGCCCTCCACCTGTCCCGTCAGGCGCTAATGCCACTGGAACTGGCGGGGCTGGATGCCGCCGCGGCCCGCCGCATCCTGGGGGAGCGGCCGCACCTGCCCTGGGACCGGCTGCTGGTCCAGGCGGGTGGAGAGGTGCCGGCCACCCTGCAGGACCTTGCCGGACTGAGGCTGGAGGAGCTTCTGGCCAAGCCGGCGACAGAATCCGGGGCCGCCGCCGACCGGGTGCTGGCCCTGTTCGACGACCCGGATCTGCGCGCCCGCGCCGCGCGTCTGGCCGAAGAGGCGCGGGAGCGGCTGCTCGACCATCTGGCGCAGGTCCTGGGGCGGGAAGAGCCGGTGGCGCTGGTCGATCTGGGCGCCCGCGGCAGCACGCCCGCCGCGGTGGCGCGCTTGCTGCCGGAGGGACGATCGCGCTGCCGCATCTTCCTGGCCTATGCCGTCGCCGACATCGTCCATGCTCTTGCCGACGGCATCGGGGTCCAGGTCTTTGCCGGACAGGATAGGACGGGGATGACCCTGGGCCGGGTGCTCTATCGCAGCCCGCAAATCCTGGAACGGGTGCTGACCGGGCTGGACGGCACGACGCTGGGCCATCGGCGGGACGCCGGCGGGCGGGTGGTGCCGCTCTTGGCCGAACCGCCGGCCAAGGGTGGGGAGCGGCGGCTTCTGGCTTTGCTGCAGCAGGGCATCCGCCGCTATGCCGACCTGATGACGACCGTCTATCCGGCCCGCGGAGAAGGGGCGACGGTCACGGGGGTGCAGGCTTTCCTGCCGCTCGCCGCCGTCCTGCTGCGGCCGACCGCGCTGGAGGCGGACATCCTCGGCAGTCTTGCCTATGACCAGAACGACGGCACGGAAGGAGAGCGCGTCCTCTGCGACGCCACGGCCCTGGCCGCCGTGCGACCGCTGGCGGAGATGGGGGAGGGTCCGATCCTGTCCTTGGCCCTGGGGTTGCGCCCGGCCCTCGCCCCTTGGCCACAAGGCGCGTTGACCCGCCTGGTTCCTGGGATCTTCCGCCAGCCGGCAGACCTGCTGGGGCTGGAGGGCGGCCATGGCCCGGTCTGCCGGGCGCTGGTGGAGCGGATGCGGGGGCGGACGGACGGCCGCTTCGGTGTCCTGGCCGTGGGCGGCGATGGCGGGATGGGGCCGGACTTCATCCGCTACGCCCGCGAGGCCGGGCTGGAGCCTGCGGCCTATGCCGACCTGATGGGCCATCTCGTCCCGGCTCCACTGTTCCATGGGGTGCCGGTGCGGGACATGGGCGAGATGGCCGGCTTGGAGGTGGCCCTGGTGCTGGTGACGCTGGGCTATGCCGACCGGCTGGCGGCACTGATGCGCGAACAGGCGGCGGCCAACGGATTGCCGCCGCCGCGCCTGATCGCCTTGGGTCGGCCCGATCTGGAGAGCTCCTAATCGGGGCGCGACGATCTCAGGCGGCGACGATGGTCCCCCGAGTGCGCCGGCCGGCCATCACATTGCGAGTGTCGACGATCAGCCCCGGATAACTTTCCAGCAGCCCGTAATCGACGGTGTCATGGTCGGTGCAGATCAGCACCGCCGTATAGCCTGCCAAAGCCTCGGCGGTCAGGGCAATGCTGCGGCGCCCGGAATACTGGGCATGCTCGCGGGTGGGCGGGATCTCCGGCACATGCGGGTCATGATAGTCGACGACCGCCCCCCGCTCCTCCATGAGAGAGAGGAGGGCGAAGGCCGGGCTTTCGCGCACATCGTCGACGTTCTTCTTGTAGGCCATGCCGAGCAGCAGGACCCGGCTGCCCCTGAGCGCCACACCGGCGTGGTCGTTCAGGGCGTTCTGCAGCACCCCCACCACATAGCCCGGCATCTGGGAGTTGATCTCTCCCGCCAGTTCGATGAAGCGGGTGTTGACGTTGAACTCCCGCGCCTTCCAAGTCAGGTAGAAGGGGTCAATCGGGATGCAGTGGCCGCCCAGGCCGGGTCCCGGATAGAAGGGCATGTAACCGAAGGGCTTGGTCTTGGCGGCATTGATGACTTCCCAGACATCGATTCCCATGCGGGAATAGACGACTTTCAGCTCGTTGACCAAGGCGATGTTGACGGAACGGAAGATGTTTTCCGTCAGCTTCACCGCCTCCGCCACCTGGGTGCTGCTGACCGGCACCACGTCGCCGATGGCCTGACGGTACAGGGCGGCGGCCATGGCGGTCGCGGCCTCGCCGTCGCCGCCGACGACCTTGGGAATGGTGCGGGTGGAGTAGCGGGCGTTGCCCGGATCCTCGCGCTCTGGCGAATAGGCCAGGAAGAAATCGCGCCCGGCAACGAGGCCGCCTCGCTCCAGGATCGGGCGCATCACCTCCATCGTCGTTCCGGGCCAGGTGGTGGATTCCAGCACCACCAGTTGCCCCGGCTTCAGATAGGGCTCCAGTGCCGCCGTCGTCTTCTCGATATAGCTGAGATCGGGTTCGCGTTGCGCCGTCAGCGGAGTGGGCACGCAGATGATGGCCACGTCGGCGCCGGCCAGATCGGCCATCCTGGCGGTCGCTTTCAGCCTGCCGGACTCCAGAAGCGGACGTAGCGGGGCAGAGTCGATGTGCTGGATGTAGCAGTCGCCGCGCATCAGCCGCTCCGCCTTTTCCGGAGCGATGTCATAGCCGATCACATCGAAACCGGCCTGCCCGAAAGCCAGCAGGAGCGGCAGCCCGACATAGCCCAGCCCGATGACGGCGACGGTTCCCCGGCGGGCCTCGAAATGTTCGGTCAGCACGGCCGGATCGGGAAGGGAATGCTGGGGCGTCATCATGCTCATATGGCGTTGTCCGAGGATAGGTCCCGATCATGCCCGCTGGCACGGCGGGGGGAAAGCGGCCTGTGGTCGGTCATGCCGGCAAGGCGTCGCGGACGGCCCGGATGATGCGGTCCTGCACCGCCGGCTCCAGGTAGGGGTGTATGGGCAGGCTGAGCACCTCGGCCGACAGGCGGTCGCTGACCGGTAGGCTGCCAGCGGACGGGAACGCGCGGTAGGCCGTCTGCCGGTGCAGGGGCTTGGGATAATAGATCGCCGTCGGAACGCCTGCGTCCTTCAGCCGCGCCGCCAGCATGTCGCGCCGGTTGCCGCCGACGCGCACCGTGTATTGCGCCCAGACCGAGGTCACACCGTCCGCTATGACCGGCACGACGAGGACATCGCCCAGCCCTTCGGCATAGCGTTCGGCGACGAGGTTGCGCGCCTCGATTTCGTCGGGGAAAATCTCCAGCTTCTCCAGAAGGATGGCTGCCTGAAGCGTGTCCAGGCGGGAATTCAACCCGACCCGGACGTTGTCGTATTTGTCGCCGCCCTGGCCATGCACCCGCAGGCTGCGCAGCGTCCGCGCCAGATCGTCGTCGTCCGTGAACAGCGCGCCGCCGTCGCCGTAGCAGCCGAGCGGCTTGGCCGGGAAGAAGCTGGTCGTGGTGATCATTCCCAGCGTCCCGACCTTTCCCCCGGGGTGGATGCCGCCGAAGGACTGGGCCGCATCGGCGAGGATCCAAAGCCCGTTCCTGGCGCAGACGGCGCCGATCCGCTCATAGTCGGCGGCTTGGCCGAACAGATCGACGACCACCGCCGCCACTGACCTCAATTCCAGGGCGCGGGCGGTTTCAAGCCCGGCCTCCAGGCTGTCGGGGCAAAGATTGAAATCCTCCCCCACATCGACGAAGACCGGGGTGGCGCCGGCCAGGACCACCGCTTCGGCGGAGGCGGCGAAGGTGAAGGACGGCACCAGGACGGCATCCCCGGCTCCGACCCCCTTGGCCATCAAGGCAAGCACCAGGGCATCGGTCCCGTTGGCGCAGCCGATGGCGTGGCGGGCACCGCAGAACCCGGCGAGACGGCGTTCAAGCTCCTGCACCTCGGGTCCCAGGATATAGCCGCCATGGTCCAGGACCCGCTCCATAGCCCGGTCCAGGCGCGCACCCAGCTGGCGGCGCTGGGCGGCCAGATCGATGAAGGGGATGGCGGTCATGGCATCGGCTCCAGCTGCTCGGGATCGGAAAGGCGATAGCGCGTTCCGTCGATTGGACAGACCAGATCGGCTCCCAGCCGCGCGCCGGCCCTGCTCATCCAGCCGTCCCGGCGGGCCGGTACCCCCACCATCAGCGCATGGTTGGGCACATCGCGGGTGACCACCGCACCGGCCCCGATGAAGGCGTATTCGCCCACGGTAACGCCGCAGACGATGGTGCAGTTGGCCCCCAGCGTCGCCCCCCGGCGGATCAGGGTGTCGCGGTATTCGTCCTTGCGGGTGATTTCGGCGCGCGGATTGACGACGTTGGTGAACACGCAGGACGGTCCGCAGAACACACTGTCCTCCAGAACCACGTTGTCGTAGACCGAGACGTTGTTCTGGATTTTCACCCGGTTGCCGATGCGCACCCGGTTGGCGACGAACACGTTCTGCCCGAGCGAGCAGTCCGTGCCGATCACCGCGCCGCCGCACACATGCGTCCAATGCCAGATGCGGGTTCCCGCACCGATCCGCGCGCCGTCGTCGACGATGGCCGAGGAATGGGCGGTCCAGCCGTTTTCAGCCAGGGGCTCGGTCATGTGGTCGGTCACTCCGGTCAACCGAGCTGTCGGGCAAGCGGATGGCAATCCCCGCCTGAACCGAGGGGTTGGGCGTTGCGGATCGCATGGACCAGTTCGATGGAAGGCCGGGCGTCCTGCAGCCCATAGCCCCGTCCTGCCAGGATCTCGGAATAGCTGACGGTGTGCAGGTCGGTGAACCCCTCGCTGAACTCCAGTTCCGTCCCGTCGATGGCGATTGAGCGCCAGGTGCGCTGCCCCTTCGCCCTGGCGGCCTCGGGCAGATGATCGGCATTGATGGACAGGAACCAGCGCACCCGGGCATGGGAGAATTCAAGCAGTCCCGCCGCCGCGTCGGGCCGCAGGATATGCACCCGATTGCCGTGGCAAGGCCCGAAGATCCAGCCCAGCATGTCGAAGAAATGCACGCCGATGTTGGTGGCGATGCCTCCGGACTGATCGTCCCGCCCCTTCCAGCTGGCGAAATACCAGTTCCCGCGCGAGGTCAGATAGGACAGGTCGACATCGAACACCCGGCCGGGCGGGGCTGCCGCCACCCGGTCGCGCAGGGCCAGGATCGCCGGATGGTGGCGCAGTTGCAGGATGGTGTGGACGCGCCGTCCGGACTCCGCCTCCAGTTCGACCAGCCCGTCGATGTTCCATGGATTGAGCACCAGGGGCTTTTCGCAGATGGCGTCCGCGTGGCTGCGCAGGGCGAAGCGGATGTGCGCATCGTGCAGGTAGTTGGGCGAACAGATGGACAGGTAATCGATCCCCCGGCCGCTGCGCCGCAGCTTGTCGATATGCCGGTCGAAGCGCTCGAACTCGGTGAAGAAGTCGGCCTCGGGAAAATAGCTGTCGATGATCCCGACGCTCTGGTTCGGATCGAGGGCCGCAACCAGCCGATTGCCGGTTTCCTTGATCGCCTTCAGGTGGCGGGGGGCGATGTAGCCGGCGATCCCGGTCAGGGCGAACGTTTTCATGGCGCCTCTTGTCTGTGGCCGGACGGATCCCCCGGCGGTCATGCGCCCGACCGTCTGCCATAGCGGTCGAGCAGGGTTTCGACGATGATGCGGCCGGCATCGCCCTTTCCATAGGGGGCGATGTCGCGCCCCGCAGGCCGTTCGGCCAGCAGTTCCGCCGCCATGGCCCCTGGATCGTCACCGGGAGGAAGCAGGCGGTTCCAGCCGGCCTCCAGCAATTCCCGCCATTCCGTCTCGTTGCGCAGGACGCAGCAGGGAACGCGATAGAAGAAGGCTTCCTTCTGAACGCCACCGGAATCGGTGGCGACGGTGCGGGCGGACATCTCCAGCCGGACCATGTCGATGAAGCCGACCGGCTCGATCAGTTTCAAGCGTCGGGCCGCCTTTTGCAAAATCCCCAGGCGGTCCAGGGCGGCGCGGGTGCGCGGGTGCAGGGGCAGGACCACGGGCAGGGCTTCCGCGGCCAGCTCCAGCGCCTCGATCAGCACACTCAGCCGGCGAGGATCGTCGGTGTTCTCCGCCCGATGGATGGTTGCCAGCAGGAAGCCTTTTTCCGTCAGGCCGAGGCGGTCCAGGATGCTGCTCTGCCGCCGGGCCAGATCGGCGGTCATCAGGGCCGCGTCGTACATGACGTCGCCGGACAGGCGGATGCGCTCCTCGGGCTGTCCCTCCCGCCGCAGCTGCTCCATCGCCTCGACGGTGGGGGCGAACAGCAGGTCGCAGACGCTGTCGGCCACGATCCGGTTGATCTCCTCCGGCATCGCCCGATTGAAGGAGCGCAGGCCGGCCTCCACATGGGCGACCGGGATGCCCAGCTTCACCGCCGCCAGGGTCGCCGCCAGGGTGGAGTTGGTATCGCCATACACCAGCACGGCGTCCGGCCTTTCGCGCTCGAACAGAGGCTCCAGCCCTTCCAGCATCCGGGCGGTCTGAGCCGCATGGGACCCTGAACCGACCCCCAGGTTGTGCGCCGGCGGAGCAAGGTCGAGTTCGCGGAAAAATACCTCCGACATGTTGAAGTCGTAGTGCTGACCGGTGTGGATCAGCACATTGTCGATGGCATTTCCGGTCATGGCCTTGGCCACCGCCCCCGCCTTGACGAACTGCGGGCGGGCGCCGACGACGGAACAGAGCTTCAGCAGCGGCCCGGTCATGCCGACAGAGCCGGCGACAGCTGCGGCCAGCGGCCGGCACCCGGATGGTCGAGGAACCATTGGTGATGGTTCATGCAATGACGGATCAGGTCTTGATTGGCGCGCGTCCAGTCGATGGTGCGCGCGAGGCCATCTTCCAGGCCGATCTCGGCGGCAAAGCCAAGCTCGCGCCGGGACTTCTCCGTCGATCCGAAACGCTGGCCGGAATTGTCCCAGGGCCGCGGCGGACGCAGATCGATGCCGCCGGCATTGCCGGTCAGGCGGTTGATCGTCTCCGCCAGGGTGCGGATGGTCGTTTCCACCCCCGAGGCGAGGTTGTAAACCTCGCCCGCGGTGCCGCGAAGGGCACAGGCCTGAAGGCCGCGCGCCAGATCCTCGACAAAAATGAAATCACGGCTGGCGATGCCGCCATTGTCCAGAGGCAGGCTTTCCCCATGCAGGGCCTTCCAGACGAAGGTGGGGATGACGTTGCGCCAGACCGAATGGACCGTTCCCCGCCAGTTGCCGGCACCAAGGATTTCCCGGGGACCATAGATGTTCTGGAACCGTGCCGTCACCACCGGCAGCCCATGCTGGCGCGCGTAGTAGGCGGCGTACATCTCGCCCACCAGCTTCGAGATGGAGTAGGGGCTGTCATGGGACAGCGAGACCGGGGCGTCTTCCGGCGTCGCCATCGCTCCGTCAAAGGTCTTCTTCGCGACGGCGCAGCCGGCCCCGGCATAGACCACCCGCTTCACGTCGCGGCGGCGGGACAGCCGGTCGAACAGCTTCAGAGTGGTGATGGTGTTGTTGTCGTGATCCGCGATCGGATCGGCGATGGAGGACTGGTTGCCGTGGAAACAGGCGAGGTGAAAGACATAGTCCAGCCGTTCCGGCAGGTCGGCGAGCAGCCGGTCGTCGGCAATCGACCCCAGCACGAAATGCACGCCCGATCCCTCCGGAAGATTGGAGGGATGGGAGGACAGAAGATTGTCGACGATGAAAAGCGCCTCGGGGCGCTGGGCCGCCAGCATATGGCAGAGATTGCTGCCGACGAAGCCGGCCCCGCCCACCACCAGGATACGGCTGCCGGCGAATGCGCTGCTGTCGCTCATTCCTGTTTCCTTCCCTTCAGCCCCGGGCCGCGGTCAGATGGGTGAAGGTCGCTTCCACCCCATGGCGGTCAAACCAGGCCACCTGCCGCCGCAACCCCTCCTCCAGCCCGATGCGGGCACGCCAGCCGAAGGTCCGTTCCGTCAGCGCCGGATCCAGCAGCAGCGTTGCAAGATCGTCGTCGGCCGGGGGCCGCACCTCCACGGGGTCATCAAGGGTGATGCCCATCGCCGTCACCATGGCGTTGAACAGGTCCGCGATGCTGACGTCCGTCCCCGACGACACGTTGAACACACCCTGTGCCCCGCTTTCGTCGAGAACCCGGTCCAGCAGGTCCAGGAAATCGTCCATATGCAGGAAATCGCGCCGGGCATCGGTGGCGAAGCAGCGCTTTCCTTCCCGCAGACGCTTGAAGAAGATCGGGATCGGCCCGGTATAATTCCGGGGGCCGTAGACATTGGCCAGCCGCAGCGACACCCAGGGCGTCCGTCCCAGCGGCAGCATCTGCTCGCCGGCCGTCTTGGAGATGCTGTAGCTGGTGATCGGGGCCAGGGGATGGTCCACCGGGATCGGCGTCTGGCGCGGCTTGCCATAGCACAGGGCCGTCTGCAGGTAGATCAGCCGCCGAACGCCCGAACGGTCGCATTCGGCCAGCACCCTGGCCGTGCCCTCCGCATTGGTGCGCAGGTCGCCCACCCAGTCGTTCGGGTCCTGATAAGAGGCGGCGGCATGCACCACATGGGTGGGGGCGAACTCGTCGAACAGCCGGGCCAGCAGGCTGTCGTCCAGGATCGATCCTTCCACCTCGCGCAGGTTCGGATGGGGGGGCAGACCGCCGCGGAAGCTGGTGGCGTAATTGTCCAGGACGAGAACCGCCGCCCCCTGGGCAAGGGCATGCTCGGCGATGTTGGACCCCAGGCAGCCGGCTCCGCCGGTGATCAGCAGGCGCATCATTTCTTGCCCAGATCCTTCAGGTGGGTATAGCCGCCCTGCACCCCGTGGGTGTGGTAATACTCGACGCTGCGGCGGACGATCTCCTCGATCGGGGTGAAGTCCGGCCGCCCGAAGTCGGCGAAGGTGCGGGCCGGGTCCAGCAGGATGGTCGGGGCGTCGTCCGGGCCGAGCGGACGCATATCCGGCTCCGGCACCTCGTTCAGCCCCATGGAGCGGGCGACCAGATCGTAGAGCGTCTGGATGGCCACATCGGTCCCGGAAGAGAAATGATAAGTGCCGTGCCCGACACCATCCACAGCGCGGAGCACCGTGCGGGCGAGATCACCGGAAAAGACGAAGTCCCGGCGGGCCGGGGTGACGAAGCAGCGCTTCTTCTGGGCCAGACGCTCGTAGAAGATCGGGATCGGGCCACTGACTCCACGGGGACCCACCACATTGGCCAGACGGAAGGTAACGAAATCCAGGCCGCTGTACTGGATGTACTGCTCCCCGGCGGTCTTCGAGATGGCATAGCTGCTGTTGCCGGGATCCAGCGGATGGTCGAGCGGGATCGGCTGGACCAGCGGCTTCACCCCGTAGCACAAGGCGGTCTGGAAATAGACGAGCCGGGAGACGCCGGCGTCCTTGGCTTCACGCACGATGGTGGCGGTTCCGACGGCGTTGGACTGCGCATCGGTGGGCCAGTCTTCCGGGTCGCGGTAGGACGCGGCGGTGTGAATCACGGCGTCGGGCCGGAAATCTCCCATCAACTGCCGGATCAGCGGGCGGTCGGTGATGGACCCCTCGACCAGGGTGAGGTTCCGATGCGAAGCGAGATTATCGCGGCGTCCGGTGGCGAAATTGTCCACGGCGACCACCCGATCGCCGCGTTCCAGCAGCATGTCGATCGTGGTGGACCCGACCAAACCGGCTCCCCCGGTGACGAAAACCTTCATGACCCCTCCTGCGACCGGCCTCATGCCGAACCACGCAACGTTGGATGCTCTATGCCACCGCTTCCCCCGTCGGGGAAAGAACCATCTCAGGCTCGGCGGCAGGCATCCGGCGGAATTCCGCCGCCTGGTCGATGAAGCGCCGATGCCAGAGCTCCAGGCTCATCAGACCCCAAAGCTTGCGCGAGAAGCGACCGGAATTGGCTAGGTTGCCCAAGACCACGTCCGTGTTGATGAAGCCCCGCTGCCGGGCCTGCTGCGATCCGAAGAGATCGTGGACGAAGTCCTTCAGTTCGGCGTCCAGCCAGGGCTTCAGCGGCACGGGGAAGCCCATCTTATCGCGGCGGCTGTAAAGCTCCTTGGGCACGCTGCCCTTGAACGCCTTACGCAGCAGGTGCTTCAGCTTGCCGTTCTTGAACTTGATGTCGGCGGGGATGGTGGCGGCGAACTCGACCAGCTTGTGGTCCAGCAGCGGCACCCTGGATTCCAGACCATGGGCCATGCTCATCCGGTCCTCCACATGCAGCAGGGCCGGCAGCAGGCATTTCAGGTCGAAATGGGTCATGCTGTCGAAATAGGCTTCCTTGCGGACATTGTTGCTGTTGTTGAAGATGGCCTTGAACTTGTCCAGCACGGCCGTCTTGTCCAGCTGAGCCCAGTCCACCTCGGCCTCCATGTCGGCGGAGCGGTCGATCAACTGGAAATACCGGTCGTCCAGGGAGCCGAACAGGCCCTTGCGCCAGAACTCCTGCATCAGCGGGACATATTCCTGCAGCGCCCCGAGATTCGGCACGATGGATTCGATGGTGACGACGAAGTTGCCGTTCTGATAGGTGCCGTTGATGGCGGCCTTGATGCACTGTTCGAAATAGGCCAGCAGATAGCGGGCATAGCCGCCGAAGATTTCATCCCCGCCTTGGCCCCCCAAAACCACCTTGGTGTGCTGGGCCGCGAGACGCGAGACCATGTATTGCGGAAAGCTGCCAGGTCCGGCGATCGGCACGTCGAGATGGTAGATGACCTGTTCAATATGGGTCAGGAAATCGGACGGCGTGATGTCGACTTCGTATAAGGGGCTGCCGGACTGTTCGGCCACGATGCGGGCATAGTGGCTCTCGTCGAAGCCGGGCGGGACCGAGAACTTGCCGTGGAAGGCAGGCCCCGGCGCTTGCTGACGCTCCGCCGCCAGCAGCGTGACCAGGCTGCTGTCGAAGCCGCCGGACAGGTAGGTCCCGACCGGCACGTCGCTGACCATGGTCAGGCCGACGGCCTCCTCCACCAGTTCCTGGGTGCGGTTCACGAAATACTGGGCGCTGTGGTCCAGGTCCATGTCATGCTGGACATCCCAATAGCGCCACACATGCACGCCATCCCGATCCACCCGCAGCGCCTGTCCGGGCAGGAGCTGATGGACGCCCCGGAACAGGGTTTCCTCGCCAAGCGTGTACTGAAAGGTCAGATACTCGGCCAAGCCAGCCGGGTTCTGTTCCGCGGCCGGGAGAAAGGGCAGGAGGGCCTTGATTTCGGAGGCGAAATAGAACCGGCCATCCACCTGGGCGTAAAAGAAGGGCTTGACGCCGAATCGGTCGCGGGCACAGAACAGCTGCTGTCGGTTTTCGTCCCAAAGTGCGAAGGCGAACATCCCGCGCAGCTCGTCCAAGCAGTCCGGCCCCAAAGCCGCGTAGGCGGCCAGGATGCATTCGCTGTCCGTGCGGGTGCGGAACGGATAGCCGGCTTGGAAGCGCCGGCGAAGCTCAATGTAATTGAAAATCTCACCATTGTAGGTGAGCGTCAGCCCGCCCGGGCCGTGCATCGGCTGCGCCCCGGCCGCCGACAGGTCGATGATGCTGAGCCGCTGATGTCCAAGGGCGACCCGGCGGTCGGGAGCGACCCAAAGCCCGTGTCCGTCCGGACCGCGATGGGCCAGTAGCCGGTTCATCACCGCCACGGTGGCCGCCGGCCGCTCAAGTGGCCCGGCTGTCAGAGCGATTACCCCGGCAATTCCGCACATGCGCTTCCCGTCCTTCCGAATCCGTTCCAGCCTGAAAAGGCTTTGTCCCACCTGCGGAACATATCCTGCCGCCAGGACGCCGCCACGATCGAAGCGAAGGCTGTGGTGGCGGCGGGCAGGGCATGATCGGCCGCTTGCTTAGGAATTGGCAGGGTAGGAGGAGTTTCTTAACAAACCGCCATTTTGTCGCTTTGTACATCGCTTCCGCTGCCCGGCCCCCGCCGGTGCCTGAATGCCGACCGGTTACGGCATTCCCCGATACAAGGCACGGGCGATGGCGGCGAATTGGACCGCCATCGCCGAGTTAACTGGAAAGCGGATCTCGAGACGGGTGAAACTTGCCTCAGAGGGCTTGTTCGATCGTCTTTCAGAGGGCAGTCAGGCGGAAGCAGGCATCGATCCCGGCGACGGTATTGTTGTGCAGGGGGCACCCCCTGCTGTCGAAGGTCAGCGAGTAGAGGAACTGTCTGCTCTCCCGTGGAAGTCGCGGATCGAGAAGGGCGGCGTTGCGCTGAGCAAGCCAATCCAGTTCCATGACGGAAATGGCACTGCCGGTGAATTCCGCCCTCAGTCCTGCCTGACGAGCCATGTCAATGAAGGTGGAGAGTGTATAGCACTCGCTGATTGGACAATTGGGACCATCGGTCAAGCGTTGGAATGCCTGTTCCAAAGTGAAGCCTTTGAAATGATCCTCCTTCAGCATCTGCAGATAAGCAACATAAAGATGCACAAAAATGCTGTTCCGGTTGTAGACCATGATCTGAGCCTGGCCGCCCGGCTTCAGGATACGCTTGAACTCGCGCATGATGGCGATGGGATCAGGGGTGTGGTGCAGGACACCAGAACTGTGGATCAGGTCGATGCTGGCGTCTTCAAACGGCAACCGAACATTTTCTGGATTGATCTGCGTCCACTCGATCTCCACCCCGTGAAGGGCGACACGGTGCCGCGCCTCGGACAGCGCAACTGGCGAAATGTCCGCGGCAATCAAGCGAGAGGGCCGCGAATTGACAGCGAATCCCACCAAATCAAGACCGGGGCCGCAGCCATAGTCCAGCACCACCTTGCCGTCCATCCCACTCGTCGGCATCAAGTCACTATAATATATATAGATGGAGTTTCTCCACTCCAAATGAGCCAAGGACTCTTCAGCCGTAGCGAACGCCCGGTGCTGAGCAACGTTGAAGTCACTCCAGAATTCAGTTGGTGTTGGTTCGTCTTCACCACCAGGAAGGCTGGGCGCCGACGGCAGAGCCCAAGATCCGTTCAACAAGTGCGCATTTTCAAGAACGAATGGGTAGGCATTAAATACTGAACGGTGCCCATTCTGATACAGGGTGTCGAGAATGGGGGCCCAATACTGGCTGGCAACCAGAACCGGTGCATCCGGAAGGTTCAATGCTCCGAACGCCTCCGGCGAGAGGATTTCTAAGTCATCGATGGTGCCTGTCTTGACGCTGTCGATGACCGCGGAAACCCGACGTCCAGAGGCGCGCAATGCTGCGAGCGCGATCCGACCTCCTGATCCGGCACCGAATACATAAACGTTTTGATCGGACGGCACATCTTGAATACTACGCACAACCTTCATCAGGGTCTCCCTAAAACAAACTGCTGCAGTGCCGGTCCTCGAATGGAGGGCGATCTCAAGCAAGCTCGTACCCAACTCTCGGCATCGGAATCGTGCCCATTTGGCCTGTGACCGAAGCTCCCTCCGGTCATTGGCAGAGTCTCTGTGAGTTGTGATGCCCGAAGCGGGCGGTGATGGCAAGCCGGGCCGGGGCATCCGGCGCGGCGATCAGCACCGCCGCCACGCCGCCTTCCGCGGCGAGATCGCGCAACCGGTCCAGCGCCGGGCGATCAAGGCGGGCACCGCTGTAGCCATCGTCAGCGAAGACCAGGTCCGGCGACACCTGGAAGCCGCGCTCGGCGGCTGCGTGTCAGGGCCAGCACCTTGGCCACAGTGGCGGGCGGCAGCGGCGCCCGACCGGGCTTACGCGTCTTGTCGCGCAACAGCCCGTCGACGCCTTGTTCGGCGTAGCGAACTTGCCAACGCCAAACCGTCGGGCGGTTGACGCCGGCCCGACGGGCCACCTCCAGGACCGGCAGCCGCGCGACCGAGAGCAGAACGATGTTCACCCGCTGCACAAGTTTCTGCGGGCGGTCGCGGTCACCGAGGACCGCGGCCAAACGCGCGGTCCTCCAATCCAAACAATGATGCTGACGGTCTGGGCCATGCCGACAGAATCGCATGTCGGAGGCTCGCTGTGAATCTTATGTCTGCGTCAGTGGACTAAGACGCTCCTTCGAATAAGGTGCTTTCCACAAATTGCTGCTTTCAGATAGTCTGCCAATCAGATATCGGGAGGCTCGAGTGAGTGAGACTGCGAAGCAGATTGACGTTGATCGTTGGCGAAAAGCGATCGCTCAAGACGTCCGGTCCAACTACCATTTCGAGATGGGCCGTGCCTTGTTGCGTCAAAATGAGACGCAAGCAGGGCTGACCCATTTGCGCCAAACTCTCGCCATTCTGCCCGAGCATTGGACCGCCCGTGTGGTGTTAACCGACTTTCTCATCGGTCAAGGGGTTTCAGTGGAAGCGGCCCGCAACGAGGGCGGGACAAATGCTTCATCGCCCCTATGGGAGGCTCTCGGCCGGCGACGGTTACGGGAAGAGGCACTTGACAGTCAAGACTGGTCTGCGGCCCTCAAACATGCAGAAAAGATTATCCAATTTCCAGGTAGCGACGCAGGTGACCGGTGGTTCCATGCTGTCGCCATGGTGTTGAATGGGAATGTCACAGCAGGTTCCATCGAATTCAACACAGTACCAGTTGGCGCAGTTAGTGCGGAAGAAGCACAGCAAACCCACAAATACGGATACCAGCTATTCAACAAAGGGGATTACGGCTCTGCTTCTATCATTTTTGACCAATGTGTGCGGATGGCACCGGATGATGCCATGATCCAAAGCGCTGCGGGGATTACACATCAATGCCTAGGGACCTTGGACAAAGCTCTTCCGCTGCTTCGCAAAGCCGCCGTACTGGCTCCCCACTCCGCAGGCGTCTGGCATTCCCTTGCCCTAGCGCTCCTCGACGCAGGACTTCTGGATGAGACCGAAGACGCGCTGCGCCAGGCCCACGAACTCGCACCAGAGCTTATGGCAATCAAGTCCAGCTTTGCCCTGTTGGCGCTTCGCAGGGGGATGACTGAAGAGGCTGATCAAATCAGTGCCGATTGTATTGTGCACAGCGATCCACAGGGGGCTGCATGGATCGCTATGAACCGGGCTCTGATTCTTGCTGCTTCTGGCCATATGAGCAAAGCGGCTGAGCACTTCCGCCACGCTCTACAAGCTGGCCCGGGCATTGCTCATGCTGCGATCCCATTGCGGCGTTGGGCCCGAGAACCGTTAGAGACCTTGGAGCAGATGGCCACGTCTCAAACCAACCGTGTCAAAGGTCTATGACGAAAAATGCGTCTGCTCGTCCTATATGCCGCCCGCTTTGCCTCTATAGGCGCCATCCGCGATTACCTGGATGGCTTCCAGGCACACTCGCGTCATGAAGTCCTTTTCATGGAGGCAGGGGACGGTGCAGTTCCCCAGGCTGCGTATGAGCCATTCGATGCAGTTCTGGTAAACTTCTGCTGCAGACTCCATTATGGTCCATTGTTCAGCAATGCTTGTGAGGCATTTGTTGCTGGGTTCTCAGGAATTCGAATTGTCATATTGCAGGATGAGCAAGAAAACACCTTGACTGTTCGTAAAAGAATTGCTCGCATGCGTCCGCACATTTTATTCACGACCTTGCCGCCAGAGGCTTGGCCGGTAGTCTTCCCAGATGATGTGTTCGGTGGAAGCAAAATTGTTCGCCTTCTGACTGGCTATGCTCGTCAAAGGTCTCTGCCGTCCAATCTCACTCTGGCTCCTTTGGCACAGCGTCCGCTGACCCTTGGATATCGCGTTACACCGCATATCTGGCGATGGGGTGAATTGGGAAGATTAAAGATTGAAGTTGGGCAGCGCTTCCACGAAGCCTGTCTGCGACGGGGAATTCCGGCAGATATTGCTTGGACTGAAGAGGCCAAAATCTATGGTGATGACTGGTTGCGTTTCAATGCATCTTGCCAAGGAGCTTTGGGAAGTGAATCAGGCGCCAGCGTCTTTGATTGGCACGGCGATCTTCAACGGCAGGAAACACAATTCCGCTTGGCTCGGCCAGAAGCAACATGCGAGGATTTTCTTGCAGAGATTGTGGAGCAGGAAGTTTCTTTTGACACGGGCCAAGTTTCTCCACGAGTGTTTGAAGCAACTATCACGAGAACTCCTCTGGTGATGGTCGAGGGTAAATATGCAGGCGTACTTCGGGAAGAAGAGCATTACCTTCCGGTTAAACGTGATTTCTCCAATGTTGAAGAAATTCTGGACCGGATGTCCGATCTGGAAAGTCTACAGAATATGGTCGATCGCACTTACAGCCACTTGATAGAATCAGGTATGTTTTCTTATGCTGTAATGGCAAAAAAGATTGATGACGAAATTGAAAGAATTATCGTCGATACTCGGAAAGACAAAGGAGGATCGGCTTTTTATAAAGCTAACAATTGGGAAAAATATATGGCCCTTCCTTCTGAGTTAAGCTTCCTTGCATCCTATCCAACCAAACATCCATTGAGTTCGGAACATGCTTTGCACAAGCTTGTCCAGTTCCAAACCTTGGTCCCCAATCTGACTGATATTTCTCAATTGAATGGAATGGAAACCTTGGCAATCTACGGTGCTGGGGGCGGAGGGAAAATTGTGTATCAATGGCTGCTAGAGAATGGACGGAAAGCGGACTTTTTCTTGGACAGTATGAAGGCTGGTGAGTTCTGTGGCCTTCCAATCCTAACAAGTCCTGCTGCTTTCCAGCAGCGAAAGAAATTTGCTATAGTGATCGCCAGTCAGCATTTTTGGGAAATTTCCTGCATCCTCATTTCGTTTGGCTTTACCACTATATTTAATGGAAACGAGATTATTAAAAAAGAGATTTCTGCTCCAGAAAGCCTATTTCCTTACAATTTATAATCAACACTTCTACACGTCTTAAAAAATTCTCAGAAAAGCCATAAAGTCCCAAAACCAATTCTTGATCTTTAATTCAAAATACCACAGGACCTCCGGTAATATTCCAAATATTATAATCAAAGATCATAGACAGCAAGTTTTTCGGAAAGTTCCGATTGGGACGACGAAACCAGTGGGTAGGAATCGCAAATCTGAAAACCCCTTTCTGCTAACAGAAGAGTGGAAACGATATCGTCTACGTACATGCTGGCAACAGCAATCACGCTTCCGTCCCCCAATTTGGTCAAGGCCTTTTCCGCATGAAACAATGGAAGACCATCGTATTCTCCTGAGCGGTAACTATCCAAATATCCTGCAACGCTACGCCCGACGGCTTCAAGGCTGCGTCGAAGAATCTTCCCGCCAGCCCCAGCTCCATAGATGAGCAGTGGTTCACCCGCAGGAATATCCTGCAAACGGGAGGCAAGCACAACTCTCCGGCGCAAGACCGTGCGGCGTTGACGCCAATGCTCTCGCGTCAACGGTTCTGAAGTTGGATATACAAAAACGGGATGCGGAAGGTCCCCCTTGGCCTCTTGCCAAGTTGTCGGGGCGTGAACAAATGGACGCTTACCGAGATTTTGAGCGATCAGATTATCAACAATTCCCACAAAACTACGGTAACTATATGTCTGGCTCTCAATAATATCTATGTAAGTACGATCTGCCATTTCTTGTAGACTGTTCAGATCGGAAAGGCTGTTTATAACTTGCTCAACATTGCTAAAGTCAGGGGCGATGTTGATATAGTTCCTCTCAGGCTTCAGGATTCCTGAATACTTCCCCTCAATCAGACACATTGGAGTTCGCAAAGCTGCCGCCTCAAATATCCGAGGAGATATCTGACCCATTGGAATTGTATCTTCAATAGAAGACAGCATTTCCTGAATTTCTCCTGGATATTCAAGATCAGGTTGCTGCTTCTCCAATTGAATCACACGATTGCGTATCCCATCCTCATCGTCGAACAGACTGCTTCCGGACTCTGACCCTAATGTTGCTCGGCAAGAGCCGAGAAAACGGAACCAGTCCTCACCGTAAATTCTGGAGTCCTCGGTCCAATCGATATCGTGTGGAACAGAAAGGCGCTGACACGCATCTCGAAATTTGCGTCCAACCTCAAGCTTCAGATATCCAAGTCGACCATACGCCAGCCCAATGCGGCGCCCGCGGTAGCCGATCAACGTCTGCCGCTCCCGCAGCGGCAGGCTATAAGCTGTAAGATCATATTTGTCAGGAACATATCCCGTCAAAACATTAACAAATTGGCAGCCAGGAAATTCCTGAGGTGGGTAAACTCGTGAAATGTGGCTTTCCGGAACACAAGTTAAAACAAAATCAAATTTTATCTCTTTGATCTTTTGACGCAACCAGAAAATTCCATCATATTCGTCTTGAATAGATAAAATTTTTACTCCTGAGAATAACTTTAGTTTCTCAACAATGTGGCCACTAAGAAGAGCGGGAGCTCTCAAGCAGCAGCAGTAACTCACAATTACAGCATCAAACTCTTCAAAATTGAATCCCGGCACAACCCCATAAACAGCTTCACAATAAGAGACATCAAAGCAAGAATGCCTCCCAAAGGAAGAGAGGTATTCATAAGTTGTTGCCACGTGAGAGCTGCGCTGACTGTAAAGAACCAACAACTTCTTTCGATCTAATCTTATCATTTACTCAATCTCTTTTCGTCATCAGATTTAATTTTAGGAAAAATGTATCAAGACGCTGATTTATCTCCTCATTTTCGGCCTCATCCCTGGTTATCAAAAGACACTGTGCACCTTACAGGTAAAAGTCGCCAGAAATGGAGCAAAGAGTCCATTTGATTTCCACAATTTATGGAGGTGGGATCACTTATACCCTCAGGATCGGATAGCCGTCGGGCAGATCGACCACCTGCGGCTCCGGCATCGGCCCCAGTTCCGCCACCATCGCGCCCCAGGACCAGCCCACCCCGAAGCCGGCCATCAGCGTCTTCACCGGCCCGGCCGCCAGCAGCCCCCCCAGGCTGTGGCAGATCGCCAGCGGGATGGAGGCGGAGCTGGTGTTGCCGAAGCCCTGCATGTCGATGACGAAGCGGTCGGCCGGCGCCTTGATGCGCTTGCGCAGATGCTCCAGCATAAAGGCGTTGGCCTGGTGCAGGACGAAGCGGTCGATGCCATCGACGTCGGTGCCGGCATGCTCCATCGCCTCGCGCAGCAGCGGCGGCACGGCGCGCAGCGTGAAGGAGAACACCTCCGCCCCGTTCAGCGTCAGGCGGGAGTCGCGCTCCAGCTGGGCGGCGGCCTCCTCGTCGGCGATCCGGCCGGCGGTGCCGACCGGCGGGATCAGGCAATGGCGCTTGCCGCCGGCCTTGACGAAGATGTGCGGCGCGCCGGCACCGTCGGTGCCGATCACCACCGGAATCGACGGTGCCGCCGCATCGACCTCCAGCGCGGTGGCCGATCCGGCATCGCCGAACAGCGGCAGGGTGGCGCGGTCCTCCGGGTGCAGGTGGCGGGTCGGGTTGTCGCCGCACAGCACCAGCGCCCGCTTGGCCGAGGATCCGCCCAGCAGCTTCGCCGCGATCCACAGGCCGTAGACATAGCCCGAGCAGCCCAGCGGCACGTCGAAGGCCGCAGCACTGGTCGGCAGCCCCAGCCGGTGCTGCATGATGCAGGCGGTCGCCGGCAGCACGTAATCGGCGTCCTGCGAGACGAAGACCAGCACCTCCACCGTCGCCGGGTCCCAGTCCAACTGCTGCATCAGCCCTTCCGCCGCGGCGACGCAGAGGTCGGATGCGCAATAGGGCGGCGGCAGCACGCGGCGCTCCTGGACGCCGATGGTGGCGGCCAGCTTCTTCGCCTCCTCCACCGTGAACATGCCGGGATCCTCGACGAAGGAATGGCGCTGGGGCGGCACCACCGCACGCAGGCCGGCGATCCGGATGCCGTCGATGATGGCTTTCATGGCAGTCCTGTCCTTCGCGTGTTCGCGGCCCGGGGCGGGCGCTTGTCTGAGTTGGTGTCCGGCACCATAGCGCACAGTGACGCCGGATTGGTTTCCGGAAGATTGATTACGGCAGATGGTCCCGCCGTCACCGCTCCGGATCCTTCGCGGGAGGCTCCGGGATCAGGCCGACGGTCAGCCCAAAGGGCCGGGCCAGCCGTTCCAGCGTCGCCACCGTCGGGTTGGCGGTCCCGGTCTCCAGCTGCGAGACCTGCCGGGTGGTGAGGCCGAAGCTCCTCCCAAACTCCGCCTGGGTCATGCCGAAACAGCGGCGCATGGCCCGCACCCCCTCGGCCCACGCCAGTTCGCCCCCTTCCGCCGCCCGCAGCAGGGCATGACGCGCCTCCAACAGCGCCTCGCGGCTGGGCGGCTTACGGCGCGGCATCGGCCCGGCCCTTCCCAAAATCTCCTGCCGGCAGTGCCGCGAGAGCGGCGGCAAGCTCGCCGCAGGCGGCGAAGGCTCGGGCGATCACCGGTTCCGGCACTCCATGGGCGCGCGCCGTCTCCGGCAGGGCGGCGACCGCGTCGGCCTTCGCCGACAGCACCCCGGCCAGCCGCCGGCCCAACCCTTCGTCCCCAGTGACGGCGGCAACGGCCTCGCAAATCCGCTCGAACTGGATGGAGAAGCCGCCGCCGCGCAGGCACTCCCAGCGGGTCGATGGCGCGATCACCCCCGAATCAAGCACCATCGGCGCGAAGTCGAAGCGCGGGGTCAGGCCGATCCAGCCGTCGGGGCGCTTTTGCAGGGCGGTGTTGCGGCCATGATTGTCGGTGTCGCCCATCGCCCGGTTCAGCAGGTCGCGCAGCACATACTCGACGATCTCCCCGGCTGGCTCGGTGCAAACGGCGTGGAGCACGGCGATGTAGGCCTCATGCGTCGTCTGATGGCCGAAGGCGGCGACGCCGGCGGCGGACACCAGGCTTTCCTGGCCCAGCCGCGTCACGCCATCTGCCGACACCGCGCGATCGAAGCGGGGGATCGCCAGCGTGTCGCCACGATGGATCAGCGGCCGGCCGACCCGCAGGCCGAAGCCGCGGGCGATCTCCAGATAGGACGCCTCGCAGGCCAGGATCAGGCGATCCTCCGGCCCCTTCGCCCGCGACATCTTGACGATGATGTGGTCGCGGGCCTCGTCATCCCCGACCAGGGAATCGGGATACCACAGCCCATCGTCCTTGCGCGTCAGCAGCAGCTTCGGCCATTCGCCCTGGACGCAGCTCGACCCCGAAGCGATCAGAGCGAAGCGGCCGGCCATGTCCTGGAAGGCCGCCGAGCGGTCGAAGACCTCGTCCAGCGTCACCCCCGCCACCGTTTCACCGTTCAGGCGCTCCCGCTCGGCCTCATACGCCTGCTTGACGCGAACATTGCCGATGGGGCTGCCCGCCCCGCGTAGCAGAAGCGGAAAAGCGAAACGCTCGTCATCGGGATCGAAGCCCATCTCGGAAGCCAGACGGCGGCGGGCATGGCCCTGGGGCAGCAGGTCGAGCAGGAAGGGTGGCCAATGGTCCCGGCGATGCGCCGCCATATCAACCCGATCGCGCACCGACACCGCCCGCCAATCAGTCACCGGCCGCCCGGCGGCAAGCTCCGCATTGCCGAAGGCGATAAAATAGAAAGGGTCGTACTCGAGCCGGGTGGGCGAGCGGATGCCAGCCTGGACATAATTGACCGTCAGGTCGGCGGCATCGTGCCAGACACCGTGATGATGGATCTGAACGGTCAGGCTTGCACTGTCGCCCATGGCCGCTCGCCCCACAAAACATTCCACTCCAGTGGAGCATATATGCAAGCTAACCACAATAAGATACCATTGGAATGGGGCGTTTCCCAGTGTGCTGGCAGCGGCGACGCCGTTGCTGCCAATTGGGAAACGGGTGTGGCGCCCCGCACCAAAAGGCCGCAGTCCCGGACGCGCTGATGTCGGCCTGCCGTCGTGCTATGGTCTGCATCCCGATATGCCACCAACCTGGATTCTCCCGCCATGACAGCCGCTTACAATCCCATGGACCTGACCGGCCGCCGCATCCTGGTGACCGGGGCGTCGGCCGGGATCGGCCGGGCGACGGCGGTGGTGCTGGCGAAGCTCGGTGCAAGGCTGGTGCTGAACGGCCGCGACGAGGAACGGCTGGCCGAGACCGCCGACCGGCTGGAGGGCGACGACCACGCCATCGCCCCCTTCGACCTGTCCGACCTCGAAGCCGTGCCGGGCTGGATGAAGGGGCTGTGCGCCGACGACGTGCCCTTCGACGGCATCGCCCATTGCGCCGGCATCCAGACGCTGCGGCCGATCCGCATCTTCTCCGCCGCCTTCTTCGACGAGGTGATGCGGGCCAACCTGGGCAGCGCGTTGGCGCTCGCCCGCGGGCTGCGGCAGAAGGGCTGCCATGCCGAGCGGGCGGCAATGGCGCTGATCTCCTCCACCGCCGCCACGGCGGCCTCGCCGGGCAACGTCGTCTATGCCGCCAGCAAGGGCGGCATCATCGCCGCCACCAAGGGGCTGGCGGTGGAGCTGCTGAGCGACGGCATCCGCGTCAACTGCGTGGTCCCCTCCATCGTCGAGACCGAGCTGATCGAGCGGGGCAAGCAGAAGCTGACCGCCGAACAGTACGAGCATTTGCGCACGCTGCAGCCGCTGGGCTTCGGCCATCCCGACGACATCGCCCACATGATCGCCTATCTGCTTGCCGACACCAGCCGCTGGATGACCGGGTCCATCGTCACGGTGGACGGCGGCCGCACCGCCTGATCCGAGGGCTGCGATGTCCAAGGACGCTCCCGAAAGCCGCCCCGAAAATTGCTGGTTCCATCTCTGCATGGAAGACGACCTCGCCAGCCCCAACGCCTTCGTCACCACGCGGGTGGGGGCGGTGCCGCTGGTGGCGCAGAACATCAAGGGGCGGGTGGTCGCCTTCCGCAATGTCTGCACCCACCGCTTCGCCGTGATCCATGGCGAGCCGTCGGGCTGTGGCCCCTTGCGCTGCCCCTATCACGGCTGGAGCTTCGACGCCGACGGCGTGCCGGTGGGGCTGCCCTTCAACCCGACCGACTTCCAGCTGGAGGCCGAGGGGCGCCGCCGGCTGGCCCTGCACCCGGCCTCGCTGGCCCGCTGCGGCCGGCTGGTCTTCGTCCGGGTGGCCCCCGACGGCCCGTCGCTGGAGGAGGAACTGGGAGGCGATCTCTTCGTCCGGCTGGCCACCCTGTCCGACGCCTTCCCCCGCCGCGGCGATGCGGTGGAGCCGGCCGAGAATTGGGAGACGATCGAGGCCGCCAACCTGCGTATCGCTTTTGCGCCCGGCCGCGCGCTGGTGCTGCACAGCGCCCCCCCGATCGGCGCGGACGAGCGCTTTTCCCGCAGCATGACCTTCCATCCCGTCACCGCCGAGGCGGAGCTTCCGGCATGAGCGCGCATCCCGTCCGGAGCACCGTCCCTGAGAACGGCGCCTTCCTTCCCCACAGCCATTTCTGGACCGGGGAGGCCTTCGCCCGGGAACGCGAGCGGGTCTTCGGCCGCTGCTGGCTTTATATGGGCATGTTCGACGACACGAATGTCCTGACCGCCGAGATGGCTGGGCTGCGCTTCGAACTGCACCGCCGCGGCGAGGCCATGGACGGCGTCTGCCGCGACGGGGAACGGGTGCGGCCGCTGCAGATCGACCGCTGCGGCGCCTTGGTCTTCGCCCGCGTGGCGCAAGAGGGCGGCCCGACCCTGGCCGACCATCTGGCTCCCTACGGCGAGCAGCTGGCGATGATGTCGGCGAACTGCCTGAACCCGCAGGCCCCCGTCAGCATCGCGTTCCAGGCCAATTGGAAAGCGCTGGTCGAGAACACGATGGACGACTTCCACGGCTCCACCGTCCATCCCGACACCATCCACCCCGCGGTGCATCCCGACTGGCAGAGCCACCTCGTCACCGAACGCCACGGCGCCAACAGCGAGTCCCGCTGGCTGTTGGCCGACGGCACCGCCGGCTGGTGGGCGAAGCTGGACGCCAAGCTGCGCATGCGCCGCTTCGCCATTGAGTCCTTCTACCGCCACACCTTCATCTTCCCGAACTTCTATCTGGCGACCTTCTATGGCGCCACGGTGATCCCGCACCGGGTCGATCCCGTCGCCCCCGACGCCTCGGTCCTGCGATGGCAGCTGTTCCTGCCCACCACCCGGCTGGAGACGGCGCGCGAGCAGGCCTTCCACCGCTCCACCGCCGCCTATCTGATCGAGTCCGCCGGCACGGTGATCGCCGAAGACCGGCCGATCTGCGAGGCGGTGCAGCAGGGCCGGCCCGGCATCGCCGATCTTCCCCACATCACCGGCATCTATGGCCGGCGCGAGCGCCGAATCCTCGACTTCCATCAGGCGATGCTGCGGCAACTGGGAGCGACAGCCCAATGAGCGAAAGTCATGGAAGCGGCGCCCTGACCTTCATCGAGCCGACGGAGGAGCACGCCCGACTGCTGCTCGACTGGCGCACCCGTCCCGACATCGCCGGCCAGATGCTGAGCGTCGTCCCCTACGACGTGGAGCGGCAGAAGGCGTGGCTGCGGCGCTGTGCGGAACGGGACGACTATGTCCACCGCATCCTCTGCGTCGATGGGGAGCCGGCCGGCCATGTCTCCATCACCGTGACCGAACCGGAGTGGCGGATCGCCACCATCGGCGTGCTGATGGGCGAGCGGGCGGGGCGGATGGGGGCGGCCCCGCTGAACTTCGCCTACATGCTGAACCACGTCTTCTTTACGATGGGGCTGCGCAAGGTGGTGAACCACATCCTGGGCACCAACAGCCCCCGCCTGCTGAAGGGCCAGCCGATGATCGGCTACCGCCCGGTCGGCGTGCTGAAGCGCCAAGTGGTGAAGGATGGGCAGGAGATCGACCTCCACATCTTCGAGATGCTGGCCGAAGACTGGCTGACGGTGCGCGAGCGCTTCCGCATCTACCAGGACATGGACGGGCGGGAGTGGATGTAGAGGGGCAGGTGGCCTCGCCGGCTTCTGAGGCGGGCGCATCGGAACCGGACCGCATTCATTAAAATCGATGCACTCACAGCCTAACCTTCTCCTCCTGACATGCTCGGGAGCGACCGATGGCCAGCATCACGATCCGGAACTTCGAGGATCCGTTGAAGGCCCGGCTGCGGATCCGCGCCGCCCATCACGGCCGCTCCATGGAGGATGAAGCCCGCCACATCCTGCGTGCAGCCCTCACGGAAGAGAGCCAGCCGGTGACGGATCTCGGGGAAGCCATCCACCGGCGGTTCGCGCGGCTCGGCGGCGCCGAGGTGGCGGAGGTGAAGCGCGAAGCCCTGCGGACGCCGCCGAGCTTCGACTGATGATCGTTCTCGACACGAATGTTTTGTCGGAGTTGATGCCCCCGACACCGTCCGAAGCCGTATTCCCCTGGTCCGCTGCACATCCTGTTCGGTCTTGACCTTGCTGCCGGAGGGGGCCGCGACGGAGCAGATGTTTGCCGAAGGCTTAGTTGGTCGGGCAAGGGCGATAGGAGAGTTTGCGCAACGGAGGCCGCCATGCAGAATCCAACCCCACCCGCCGACCTTCCGTCCGCTCCAGCGGCCCTGGCCGAGCGCCAGCGGGTGCTTGCCGCCGATCTCCTGGGGTTGGACCACCCGCCTGCCGACAATCTCGACATCCTGCGGGTGGTGCGGGGCCGGCTGTCTCTCCAGGCCGTCAGCGCCTTGCAGGCGGTCGGGCTCGACACCCGCACCCTGGACCGGATCATTCCCCGGCGCACGCTGGAACACCGCCGGCAGAAGGGGGAGGCGCTGACGCTGGAGGAGAGCGAGCGCGCCTACCGCGCCGCCAGCATCGTCGCTCTGGCGCAGGCGGTGTTCGGCAACCGGGACAAGGCCCTGTCATGGCTCCATGCCCCCCGCAGCCGTTTCGACGGTGAGGCGGCCATCGCCCTGATCGACACCGACATCGGTGCCCGTTTGGTGGAAGAAGCCCTGATCCAGATCGACGACGGCTATTTCGCGTGAAGCTCTGGCGGATCAGCAATCATGCCGATCTGCAAGGTGTCGGAGGTCTGCGTGCCGGTGCCCGCTGGCACAATCGCGGGCGGCCCATCGTCTATCGCGCCGAATCGCCTCCCGGCGCCCTGATTGAGATTCTGGTCCATCAGGTGATCCGGCTGGGGACCGCCGCCTTGAGGCGGCGGAGGAAAGCCGGTCGGCCGCAGGCCGAAAATCGAGAGTTGAACGAACCGGGAACGACAGGTAAACTCATCGCATGTCCGTGCTCAGCTACAAATTCCGCCTCTATCCCACCCAAGCACAAGTCGCCGGGATGGAAGCGATGCTGGGCGCGTTCTGCGACCTCTACAACGCCGCTCTGCAGCAACGCATCGAAGCTTACCGCCGCCGGCGCAAGACCTTGCGCTACACCGACCAAGCCGGCGAACTGAAGGCCGTCCGCGCCGCCGATGAGCGCCTGGCCGGCTACAGCTTCTCCGCCCAGCAGCAGGTCCTGCGCCGCCTCGACAAGGCCTTCCAGGCCTTCTTCCGTCGCCTCAAGGCGAAAGGCAAGGCCGGCTTCCCGCGCTTCCAGGCCAAGGCCCGCTTCGACAGCGCCGAGTTCCGCGTCGGCGATGGCCTGACGCTGCGCAAGAGCGGGCGCCTCGGGCTCACCGGCCTTTTCGGCGAAATCAAGGTCAAGTGGCACCGGCCGCTGCCGCCGGGCGCCAAGCTCGGCGCCGCCGTTCTGTCGCGGTCTGCCGGACACTGGTACGTCTGCTTCCAGGTCACCGTGCCGGATGTGGCGGTGGCGGAGCGCGACGGCGCCGCCGTTGGCATCGATGTTGGTCTGACATCTCTGGTTGCCACCTCGGACGGCGAGGTGGTGCCGACGCCGCCGTGGACCAAGCGCGCCGCCAAGAAGCAGCGCCGTCTCCAGCGCGCGCTGTCCCGCTGCAAACGAGGCAGCCAGCGCCGGCGCAAGGCCAAACAGCGACTGGCCCGGCACAGCGCCCGCACCGCCAACCAGCGCCGTGACGTCCTGCACAAGCTCAGCCGCTCGCTGGTCGACCGCTACGCCGTCATCGCCCTCGAAGACCTGAGCGTCGAGCCACTGGCCCGCTCAATGCTCGCCAAGTCCGTTCACAACGCCGCCTGGGGCCACCTCCGGTCCTTCCTCGAGTACAAGGCTGCAAGCGCCGGCACTCGGGTGGAAGCGGTCGATCCGCGCGGCACCAGCCAGACCTGCCCGCAGTGCGGGGCCGTGATCGCCAAGACGCTCGACATCCGGGTCCACCGCTGCCTCTGCGGCTGCGTGATGGACCGCGACGTTGCGTCAGCCACGGTCATCCTGCAGCGGGCCAGCCACGCCACGGGGCCGGGACACGGCCTTCGGACACCAAGCCAGCGGGGTGCCGCCTAGCTTGTCCGAGAAGCCGCCGCGCTTTAGCCGGCGGAGTTGTCACCAGGAGATCGCCTCGCCCGCCGCCCTGCCGGACCGCTACGGCCTGCTGACCGTCGCGGTGGAGGACGGGCTGGTTCCCCCTGGAGGCGCCGCCGCTCCCCCCCGACTGGCCGGAGCGGACGGAGGTGACGCGCGCCGTCGGCGATGCGTGGCTGGCGAACGGCCGGTCGGCCCTGCTGCGGGTGCCGAGCGCCATCATGCCCGACGTCCACAATGTCCTGCTCAACCCGCTGCCCTCGGATGCGGGAAGGCTGCGGATTACCGACGTCCGGGACGTCCCCTTTGCCCCGCGGCTGTTCAAGACCATCCTGCCGACGGCAAAACAGCCCTAACCGCCCCTACCCCACCATCATCCTCCGCCACACCGCGTGGAACTGCTGGATGCGCTCCTCGTTCAGGCCGAGCACGGCAGGACGACCGGTCTGGCGGCAGCCGCGGAAGGCCAGTTCCGAGGCCTCCTGGTCCTCGCGCAGCAGGGCGACGTTGAGGTCGCGCGCGCCCTCCTCGATCAGGCGGCGGGCAGCGGAGCCGCCCTTGCCGGCATCGCCGTCCGGGTCGGCCAGGAACAGGCGGAGGGTCAGGGCGCAGCGGTCGGGGCCGAGCGGGTCGTAGGTCTGGACGCTCATCACCGCGCCGCGGGTGAAGCCGATCTCCAGGTTGGGGAAGATGTGCAGGTGATCGTAATCCCGCAGGATCGGGCTGGGGCGGAAGCCCAGCCGCTCCGACACGCCGTCCCACCAGCGGGCACTCTTGTCCGACATGCCGGTCACGCCGCGGGAATGGGCGCCGTCATAGTCGCAGCGCCAGTCGCCCTTCACCAGCTTGCGGAAGGTCGTGGGGTGGGTGAGGTCGGCATGGTAGACCTCCAGCACGCTCTCCACCCCCATCTTCCAGTTGGCGGCCCATTCCATCGACCGCTCCTCGAAGGGGCGGACGAAGATCTCCGAGGCATGGCGCAGCACGTCGGCATAGACGCCCAGCCAGTCGCCGAGGTCCGGCCCCTCCGCTGCCACCCGCAGGAAGACGAAGCGGCCGCACACCCCGACCGCCACCGGCGTCAGGGCACGGCCGCAGCGGCCCTCGCGATCCAGGCCGAAATTCGCCTCGTTGCCGGGAATGCCATAGGGCACGCCGTCACGGTCGAAGGTCCAGCCGTGATAGCCGCAGCGCAGCATGCCGTTGCCGCGCGGCGCCCGGTGGATCATGGCGAAGCGGTGGGTGCAGACGTTGCGGAAGCCCCGCAGCTCCCCGTCGAAATTCTGCACCAGCACGTCCAGCCCGCCGATCCGCCGGGTCAGATAGTCGTTGGGCCGGGCAAGCTCGTCGGTGAAGCCGGCGAAGACCCAGGATTGGCGGAAGACCCGCTCCTCCTCCGCCCGGAAGATCTCCGGGTCGTGGTAGGCGGCGGGGGGGATGCCGGGGACGGCCTTGGCGGCGACGAAGGGGAGGGGGCTTTCCATGGGGCCGAAGGGTAGCCCGCGCCCCGCCGGCCGGTCCAGGGCACAGCGGGTCGCAGGTGTCGGGTCGCAGGTCTCCCCTCTCTCCCGTCACGGCCGGAACAGCGTCGCCTCGATCCCACGCAGCCCCGTGGCGTCGCAGATGTAATAGGCGACCATGGCGCGCCCGTCCGGCAGCACCGCCGCCCAGGGATAGCCGAGATCCGGCGCCGGCCCGTCGTCGCGCAGCACCAGCTCCGGCACCTCACCGGGCTGCTGGCGGCGCGGGTCGTAGAGGCGGGCGCGCACGCCGTAGGGGGCATGG
>NZ_LGQU01000030.1:0-33683 GCF_003115935.1 Azospirillum sp. TSH20 | reverse complement strand
ACCCCCGCCCCGCCGATCAAGCCTTTTCTTGGAGTCGGCGCAAAATATCCAGCAACCCGTCGATCGCCGCCGCCGGCGTGTCGAACGCCGTGACGAAGCGCGCCGTGCCGTCGTCCCAGCGGTAGAAGCCGTAGCCGGCCCCCTCCAGCGCCTCGGCATAAGCGTCCGGCAGGCGGACGAACAGCTCGTTGGCCTCCACCGGGTGGGCCAGCTCGACGCCCGGCAGCGCCGTCAGCCCGGCGGCCAGACGGTCGGCCATGGCGTTGGCGTGGGCGGCCAGGCGCAGCCACAGCCCGTCCTCCAGCCAGGCGTCCAGCTGCGCCGACAGGAAGCGCATCTTCGACACCAGATGGCCGCCACGCTTGCGGCCGAAGCCGAAATCCTCGGCCATCGCCGGGTTGAAGAACACCACCGCCTCGGCGGCGAGACAGCCGCCCTTGGTACCGCCCAGCGTCAGCACGTCGACCCCGGCGCGCCACGTCACGTCGGCCGGGGCGCAGCCCAGCCGGGCAATGGCGTTGGCGAAGCGGGCGCCGTCCATATGCACGGCCATGCCGTTGGAATGGGCCGCCTCGACCAGCGCCTCGACCTCCGCCGGGGTGTAGACGGTGCCGGCCTCCGTCGCCTGGGTCAGGCTGAGGGCGGCGGGCTGGACGCGGTGGACGACGCCGACGCCGGCCTTGGCGAGGTGGCGCGACACCATTTCCGGCGTCAGCTTGCCATGCGCGCCGGCCAGCGGCACCAGCTTGGCGCCGCCGGTGAAGAATTCCGGCGCGCCGCATTCGTCGATGATGATGTGCGCGTCCTCATGGCACAGCACAGCGCCAAAGGGCGGCACCAGCGCCGACAGCGCCAGAGAGTTGGCCGCCGTGCCGGTGGCGACGGGGAAGACCGCGACGTCGGTCTCGAAGATCGCGCACAGCCGCTCGGTCACCCGCGCGGTCCAGGGATCGTTGCCATAGGGGGAGGCGGTGCCGGTCGACGCAGCCGCCAGCGCCGTCATCACCTGCGGGGCGGCACCGGCGACGTTGTCGCTGCGGAAATCATGCATGATCGCGAGACCTGTCTGTTACGGAGCGGCTTTTCCGGCGGTGACCGTCGCGGTGACGGCGCCGGTGCGCGGGTCGATCAGATAGAGGCGGTCCGGCCCCTGCGGCAGGGTCACCTTGAACAGCACGCGGTTGCCCGCCACCAGCATCTCGCCGATGCGGGCGCCGGCCGGGACGTCCAGCGTCACCTCGGCGGGGCGGTCGATCACGGTGGTCGTGGTGGAGGGCCCGGTCAGGGAGGCGCGGTTGGGGTCCGACATCCGCTTGTACAGCTCCACCCCCAGATAAGTGAAGCCGGCGATGATCAGAACGCCCATGATGACGACGAGTGCCTTGAGGATCTGCACGGTTTGGGGTCCACTCCCGGACGATTGAAACAGGACGCGATACGCAAAGCCGATGGCCGCCGAAAACTCCGAAGACCTGTCCGACGATTTCCTCGATGCGGACGACGACGCCGGCCCGCCCGCCTACGCCACTGCCCGTGCCCTCGCCTACACGGTTCCCGACGAGGCGGCGGGCCAGCGGCTGGACAAGGCGTTGGCGGCGGGCCTGCCGGACCTGTCGCGGTCGCGCGTCCAGGCCCTGCTGGAACAGGGCTGCGTGCGCGGCGACGGCCGGACGATAACGGACCCGTCCCTGAGGGTCAAACCCGGCCAGCGCTTCGAGGTCGAGGTACCGGGGGCGGAGGCCGCCGAACCGGTGGCGCAGGACATCCCGATCGACGTGGTGTACGAGGATGCCGACGTTCTGGTGATCGACAAGCCGGCCGGCCTCGTGGTGCATCCCGCCGCCGGCAACCCGGACGGCACGCTGGTCAACGCCCTGCTGGCCCATTGCGGCGACAGCCTGTCCGGCATCGGCGGGGTGAAGCGGCCGGGCATCGTCCACCGGCTGGACAAGGACACCAGCGGCCTGATGGTGGTCGCCAAGAACGACCGCGCCCACCACGGCCTGTCCGAACAATTCTCCGACCGCACGCTCAGCCGCACCTATCTGGCGCTGGTCTGGGGGGTGCCGAACCCGAGGCAGGGCCGGATCGAGGGCAACATCGGCCGCAGCAGCGCCGACCGCAAGAAGATGGCGGTGGTGACCGGGGGCGGGAAGCCGGCCGCCACCAAGTACCGCGTGGTGAAGAGCTTCGGCATGGCCGCCTCGCTGGTCGAATGCGTGCTGGAGACCGGGCGCACCCACCAGATCCGCGTCCACCTGACCCACATCGGCCATCCGCTGGTCGGCGATCCGCTCTATGGCCGCGGCCGGTCGGGGCGGCCGGGGGGCAAATTCGCCTCGCAACTTCCGGAACCGGTTCGGGGCACCCTTGTTGGGTTTCCGCGACAGGCGCTGCACGCCGCGGCGCTGACCTTCCGCCATCCGGTCAGTGGCGAAATTGTGGCATTCCGCTCCCCAATTCCGGCGGATATTCATGAACTAATTGTCACCTTGGAGTCGCTTTAAAACGGTACACCGGGTAATCTTTCTTGGATAGACTCCCGGTCAATGGCGAGGTTCCGCCGCCCGCTCATTGCGAGGGGCCTTTGGAACCCGCGCTGAAGAATGGCCGCGTGCCCATGAATTCCTTGCATGGGTATGCCGGCCGTCAGGAGAGGGGTTTGGTCATGGCGACGGCATCCAATCTTCCGGCCATCGGGTCCGAGAGCAATCTGTCCCGCTATCTCCAGGAGATCCGCAAGTTCCCGATGCTGGAGCCGGAGCGGGAATACATGCTGGCCAAGAGCTGGCAGCAGCATGAGGATTCCGGCGCCGCCCATCAGCTCGTCACCAGCCATCTGCGTCTGGTGGCCAAGATCGCGATGGGCTACCGCGGCTACGGCCTGCCATTGTCGGAGCTGATCTCCGAAGGCAATGTCGGCATGATGCAGGCGGTGAAGCGCTTCGACCCCGACCGCGGCTTCCGGCTGGCGACCTATGCGATGTGGTGGATTCGCGCGGCGATCCAGGAATACATCCTGCACAGTTGGTCGCTGGTGAAGATGGGCACGACGGCCGCCCAGAAGAAGCTGTTCTTCAACCTGCGCCGGCTGAAGGGCCAGATGCAGGCGATCGAGGAAGGCGACCTGTCGCCCGAACAGGTCCAGGCCATCGCCACCAAGCTGGACGTTCCGGAACAGGACGTCGTCAACATGAACCGGCGCCTCGCCAGCCCTGACCATTCGCTGAACGCCCCCCTGCGGGCGGAGAGCGAGGGCGAATGGCAGGATTTCCTGGTCGACGAGACCGCCAGCCAGGAAATCACGCTGGCCGACCGCGAGGAACTGGGCAAGCGCCGCAAGCTGCTGGCGAATGCGATGACCGCGCTGAACGACCGCGAACGCGACATCCTGACCGAACGCCGCCTGCGCGAGGCACCGACGACGCTGGAGGATCTGTCGCAGAAATACGGCATCAGCCGCGAGCGCGTCCGCCAGATCGAGGTGCGCGCCTTCGAGAAGCTGCAGAAGGCAATCAAGGCCGCCGCGGTCGAACAGAAGATGGAGACGGAGGCGTAAGGGGAGGTCCCCCGCCACCGCAACAGAGTCATGACGGGAACGATGCAGGATACCGAAGTCACGCTCGCGGTCGTCGATCCGAGCGATCTGCCGGCCTTCAAGAGCGAGATGGAGGCATCCTTCGCGGTCGCCGTCATCGAGGAGTTCGGGTGCCTTCCCGACGATTCGATTCCCCGCGGCAGCGATCTCGACGAGTCGATGAACGCGCCGGGCACCGAGCTTCTGCATATCCTTTGCGATGGCCAAAGGGTCGGCGGCGCCGTCGTCGTGATCGACGAGGCGACGCAGCGCAATTCGCTGGACCTGTTCTTCCTGTCGCCGGCGCAGCATGGCCGGGGATTGGGCTTCAAAGCCTGGATGGCGATCGAGCGGCGCTATCCCGGAACGCTGGTCTGGCAGACCCACACGCCTTATTTCGACAAACGGAACATCCATTTCTATGTGAACAAGTGCGGCTTCAAGATCGTCGAGTTCTTTGGCGCCCGTCACCCCGACCCGCATTGGCCCGGCCCCTCCGGCCTGCCCGGCGGCGGCGAGATGTTCCGCTTCGAGAAGGTGATGCGATAGCAGCGGCGGCCAAGCGGTGACGGGCCCCGCGCTCACGCCTTCACCCTCACGCCTTCACATACACCCAGGCCTCCGCCCCCGACTTCAGCCGGACCATGACGCGCCTGTAATCCGCGACCTCGTACGAATCGGCAGCCGCCAGTTCTTCCGCGGTAATCTCGAACAGGGTTCCGGCGACCTCGTCGGCCGGATCGCCGCTTTCGCTCACCACGGGGTGGAAGCGCTTGCCGCTGGTGCGGATCACCTCCGGATCGGTGATCTCCAGCATGTCGAGGCGGTATCCCGGCATGGCGTCCGGCCGTCCGGCCAGCAGCCGGCCGAAGGACGCCACCTGCACATTCTCCTGCTGCAGGGTGCCGTAGGAGAACAGAAGGACCGTATCGTCAGCCATCGCCATCCCTCCGTACCTCCGCCCCGACGCGCAGCAGGTTGCCGTCCGGGTCGATGTGGGCGAACTCGCGCAGGCCATAGGGCGTGTCGGAGACCGCCGTCAGCCGGCCGCCGACCTGCGCCGCCTGCCACGCCGCATGCAGCGCGTCGGCGTCGCTGACATAGAGATAGCAGGCAACGGCCGAGCGTTCCGGATCGAGGTCCGGAACCCGCGCCAGATGCAGGCCCACCCCATTCCAATCCAAGAACCCATAGACCGGGTCCGCGGCGGCCTCATCGTAGGCGGTCACCGCGAAGCCGAGACGCCGGTAGTGGGCGAGCGCCGCCCGCACGTCGCGGACCGGCAGGATCGGCGCTATGCGCTCGAACCGAACGTCCATTGTTGCCTCACACCAGGATCGAGCCTTCGAGATACAGCACCGCCTGCCCGCCGATCCTCACCCGGTCGCCGGCCAGTTCGCACAGCAGGTCGCCGCCGCGGGCCGAGACCTGACGCGCCGTCAGCACGGTCTTGGCCAGCCGCTCCGCCCAATAGGGCGTCAGCATGCAGTGGGTGGAGCCGGTGACCGGGTCCTCCGGGATGCCCTGGGCCGGGGCGAACAGGCGCGAGACGAAATCGACCCCGCCCTCCCCCGGCGCGGTGACGCAGACCGCGAACAGGTCGAGCTTCGACAGCAGCGCCATGTCCGGCGCCAGCGCCCGCACCGCGTCGGCCGACTCGTAGACCACCAGATAGTCACGCCCGCTCAACACCGCGGCCGGCGCCGGGCCGCCCAGCGCCGCCAGCAGGTTGGGATCGACCCGCTCCGCCGGCTTGGCCGGACGGTTGGGGAAGTCCAGCGTGTAGCGGTCGCCGTCGCGGGTGACGGTCAGCGTGCCGGCCTGCCGGGTGGCGAACTCCATGCGCTCGCGGCCCGGCTCCAGGATGGTGGAGATGACGAAGGCGGTCGCCAGCGTGGCATGGCCGCACAGATCGACCTCCACCGCCGGGGTGAACCAGCGCAGTTCATACCCCTCTCTCGCCCCTTGGCCGCTGCGGGTGAAGAAGGCGGTCTCCGCCAGATTGTTCTCCGCCGCGATGGCCAGCATCTGCGCGTCGGGCAGCCAGGACTCCAGCGGCACGACCGCCGCCGGGTTGCCGGCGAAGACGCGGTCGGTGAAGGCATCGACCTGATAGATGGGCAGGCGCATGGCTTTCCCGGTCATGGCGAGCGTTCCTTACGTCTTGGGGGCGATTTATCGATGAAGCGTCATTTCCCTCTCCCGCCCCGGGAGAGGGAGGGGACCCGCGCCGTCAGGCGTGGGGAGGGTGAGGGGTAGGGCAAGGATCCCGAACCGCATGGCTTCGTGCCTAACCCCTCACCCTTCCCATGCTCCGCATGGGCCCCTTCCCTCTCCCGGGGCGGGAGAGGGAGTCTAGCCCGCCACCAGCGTGGCGAAGCGGCCGAGGTCGACGTTGCCGCCGGTGACGACGATGCCGACGCGCTTGCCGCGCACGTCGATCTTGCCGGACAGCACCGCGGCGGCGGCGAGGCAGCCGGTCGGCTCGACCAGCATCTTCATCCGGCTCGCGAAGAAGCGCATGGCGTCGACCAGCTGGTCGTCGGTGACGGTGTCGATGTCGTCGACCAGCCGCTGCATCACCGGGAAGGTCAGCTGGCCGACATTGCGGCTCTGGGCGCCGTCGGCGATGGTCTTCGGCGGTTCGATGCGGACGATGCTGCCGCTGCGCAGGCTCTGCTGGGCGTCGTTGCCGGCCTCCGGCTCGATACCGATCACGCGGCAGCCGGGGTTCAGCGCCTTCGCCGCCACCGCGCAGCCGGCCAGCAGCCCGCCGCCGCTGGTCGGCACCACCAGCAGGTCCAGCGGAGCGCCGCCGCTCGCCAGAACCTCCTCGATCAGCTCCTTGGCGACGGTGCCCTGCCCCGCCATCACATGCGGATGGTCGAAGGGCGGGATGAAGATACCGCCCCGCTCTTCCAGAACGCGGGCGACGGCGGCGTCGGGCGGCTCGGCATAGCGGTCGTACAGCACCACGTCGGCGCCATAGCCGCGGGTGGCCGCCAGTTTGGACGCCGGGGCGTCCATCGGCATGACGATGGTCGCCTTCACCCGCAGCATCGACGCCGCCAGGGCGATGGCCTGGGCGTGGTTACCGGACGAATAGGCGACGACGCCGACCGCGCGCTGCACCGGCGTGAACCGGGCGATGGCGTTGTAGGCGCCACGAATCTTGAAGGCGCCGGTGCGCTGGAAGTTCTCGCACTTGAACAGCAGCTCGCCGCCGGTCAGCGTGTCGGCGGTGCGGCTGGTCAGCACCGGCGTGCGGTGGGCGACGCCGGCGATCCGCTCCGCCGCCCCGGCCACATCGGCATAGGAGATGGCGAGGCCAGTCGTATCGGCCACGGTGCTGGTGATCGTGTCGGGCATGGCGGCGGTGCTCCCCCCGGTATTATTCCAGATCGGTGAACAGGAAGGCCTGCTCGTGCCGCTTTAGCCCGGCCTGCTCGTAGAAGCTGATGGCCTTGGGTGCGGACAGCAGCAGGCACATGGTGCCCGGCCCCATCGCGTCGCGGGTGCGGCGCATCAGCTCCTTGCCGATGCCGCGCCCCTGCAGGGCGCGGTCGACGGCGAGGTCGGACAGATAGCAGCAATAGACGAAGTCGGTGATCGACCGGGCGACGCCGACCAGCCGTCCATCCTCTCGCGCGGTGATGATCAGGCCGGCGTTGCGCAGCATCGCCTCCACCCGTGGCCGGTCGCCCACGGGCCGGCGTTCCGCCAGCCCGGAGCGTTCCAGAACGTCGATGAAATCGTCGGCGCTCAGGTCCGGTTCAACTGCGTATTCGATTTGAATGGGTTGGCTCTGTATGGATTCATTGGCCATCGTCTCATCCCCGCCAGAACGGCTTCGACACCTCCTGCTCCGCCTCGGACCGGCTGACGCCGATGTCCTTCAGCAGATAGTCGTCGAGCCTTGCCAGTGCATGACGTTGTTTGCGCCGTTCCATCGCGGAAAACAACACGTCGAGCAGCCGCCAGAAGGGGCGCGAGGCGACACGGGTGACGCGGTCGGCGGCCGGGACGGCGCCCGGGGCTGCCGTGTACGAGCCGGAACTGCGGGTCACGTCGGTGTGGCGCATCGGATCCTCCATCATCTGGCGCACATCGCTCGAACAATCGAGACAATCAGGATTATGGAGACGTAATCGGCGGGGTCAAATGGAACATTGTCACCATTACATTTCCGATGTCGGATGTATCTTTTCGGCCACAGGCACAAGCGCCGCCTTGGACAGACTGGAAAATCCTTGTGAAACGAAGGGTTCCACCGGTCTTCCCGGCAATGGTTCTGTCTTGCGGATGGTTTGCGTGACAAGTTGCGGCCGGACCACCGGATTGTCATGGTGGCATTGTGCCGGTCGCGTGCCCCACCCCGCCGGCCATTGCCCCCTTCCCGCAGTGATATGACCGGCCGCGCCATTGCGCCCGGCCCCACTGCCGCCCTATGCTGATATATCACTCAAGATCACATCGGGAGAACGCCATGCAGCCGCCCTACCTTGCCGCCGACCGGCGATACGAAGGCATGAGCTATCGCCGCACCGGCCGCAGCGGGCTGGACCTGCCGGCCATTTCGCTGGGGCTTTGGCAGAATTTCGGCGGCACCGACGTGTTCGCCACCGGGCGCGCCGTGCTGCGCCGGGCCTTCGACCGCGGCGTCACCCATTTCGACCTCGCCAACAACTATGGCCCGCCGCCGGGTTCGGCGGAGGAGAATTTCGGCCGCATCCTCGCCACCGATTTCCGTCCCTACCGCGACCAGATGGTGATCTCGACCAAGGCCGGTTACGAGATGTGGCCCGGCCCCTACGGCAACTGGGGCTCCCGCAAATATCTGGTCTCCAGCCTGGACCAGAGCCTGAAGCGGATGGGTCTCGACTATGTCGACATCTTCTATTCGCACCGCGTCGATCCCCGCACCCCGCTGGAGGAGACGATGGGCGCGCTCGACCACATCGTCCGCCAGGGCAAGGCGCTCTATGTCGGCATCTCCTCCTACTCGCCGGAGATGACGCGGCGGGCGGCCGGCATCCTGAAGGATCTGGGCACCCCCTGCCTGATCCATCAGCCCTCCTACTCCATGCTGAACCGCTGGGTTGAGGGCGGACTGCTGGAGACGCTGGAGGATCTCGGCATGGGCTGCATCGCCTTCTCGCCGATGGCCCAGGGCATGCTGACCAACAAGTATCTGAGCGGCCAACCTGCGGACGCCCGTGCCGCCAAGGGGGGGACCCTGCGCGCCAACTTCCTGTCGCCGGAAAACTTGGAGCGCATCCGGGCGCTCGACGCCATCGCCCAGCGGCGCGGCCAGACGCTGGCGCAGATGGCCATCGCCTGGGTCCTGCGCGATCCGCGCGTCACCTCCGCCCTGATCGGCGCCCGCAATGTGGAGCAGCTCGACAACTCGCTGGACGCGCTGAACACCCTGTCCTTCACGTCGGAGGAGTTGGCGGAGATCGACACCCACGCCGTCGCCGACGCCGGCATCAACCTGTGGAGCGCCTCTTCCGCCGCCGAGGCCGGCTGAGCGACTCCTATCCCCTCTCCCCCCGGGGAGAGGGGGATTCCTTCGTCTTAAATGTCACCAACCTCACTCCGCCGCATCAGTGGCGCGGTAACGCTCCAGCCAGTGGGCGTAGGGCGCCGGCAGCACCCAGGACGGACGCTCCTCGCCCAGTTCCTTGGCGGCGCGGTAGGGATAATGCGGGTTGGCCAGATGGGCGCGGCCGACCATCACCAGATCCAGCTGCCCGTCGGCGATTGTGCGGTTGGCGATCTTCGGCGCGTCGATGCCCCAGGCCGCCGCCACCGGCAGCTCCGCCTCGCGCCGCACCCGCTCGGCGACCGGCGCCAGGAAGGCCGGCCCCCACGGAACGCGGGCGTCGGGGGTGGAGAAGCCAACGCTGACGCTCAGCAGATCCAGCCCGCCGGCGCGGAAGTTGCGGGCGAGTTCGATCGACTCGGCCAGCGTCTCCTCGTCGCGCCCGTCATATTCGATCACGCCGAAGCGCGCGGTCAGCGGCAGGTTTTCCGGCCACACCTCGCGCACCGCCGCCAGCGTTTCCAGCAGGAAGCGGCTGCGCCCGGCAAGGTCGCCGCCATACTGGTCGGTGCGGGTGTTGGCATGGACCGAGAAGAAGCTCTGGCCGAGATAGCCGTGGGCGAAATGCAGCTCCAGCCATTTGAAGCCGGCGTCGCGGGCGCGCACGGCGGCGGCCACGAAATCGGCGCGGACGCGGGCGATGTCGTCCAGCGTCATCGCCTTCGGCACCTTCGTCAGATGATGGCCGAAGGGCACCGCCGACGGCGAGATCGTGTCCCAGCCGCGCGGGTCGCCGTCGGCGATGTGGTCGTCGCCCTCCCACGGGCGGTTGGCGCTGGCCTTGCGGCCGGCATGGCCGATCTGGATGCCGGGGACGGCGCCGGCGGCGGCGATGGAGGCGGCGATGCGCGCCATCCCGTCCGCCTGGGCGTCGTTCCACAGCCCGGTGCAGCCCGGCGTGATGCGGCCTTCCGGCGACACCGCCGTCGCCTCGACGATCACCAGACCGGCGCCGCCGCGGGCGAGGCCGGGGTAGTGGACGAGATGCCAGTCGTTGATGACGCCGTCGACGGCGCTGTACTGGCACATCGGCGGAACCGCGATGCGGTTGCGCAGGGTGACGTCCTTCAGCGTGAAGGGCGTGAACAGGGCGGACATGCGAATTCCCGTCTCGATCGTGTCGGTGGCGGCAGGAGATGAGGCGTCAGCCCACCCCTGCCGCAGATCGGGAAGATTTAGGTCCGCCCAAGCCTCAGCCAACCCGCCCGGCCGCCAAACGGCCCACTATCGCCGCATGGCTGCGGATACCGTTGCGCAGGCATTTCAACTCGAACTTCTCGTTCGGCGAATGGATGCGGTCGTCGTCCAGCCCGAAGCCGACCAGGATGGTGTCGAGCCCCAGATGCTCGCGGAACCAGCCGACGATGGGGATCGACCCGCCGCCGCCGATCAGCACGCCGTCGCGGCCCGTCGCCTCCTTCAGCCCGCCGCGCACCGCCTGCATCCACGGCGTGTCCGTCGGCACCTCGATCCCCGGCGACGAGCTGAAGCGCCGGAAGCTGACCGTGCAGTCCGCCGGCAGCCGCTCCTCGAAGAAGCGCCGGACCGACGCCTCAACCGCCGCCGGATCCTGGCCGGGCACCAGACGGCAGCTCAGCTTGCACGACGCCTTGGCCGGGATGACCGTCTTCGACCCTTCGCCGGTGTAGCCGCCCCAGATGCCGTTGATGTCGCAGGTCGGCCGGGTCCAGATGCGCTCCAGCAGCGTCCGCCCCGCCTCGCCATGGCTGCGGGTCAGGCCCAACGCGCCCAGGAACTGCGCCTCGTCCAGCGGCAGGCCGCGGATCTGCGCCCGCAGCTCGTCCGGCAGCTCGCGCACGCCGTCATAGAAGCCGTCGAAGCGCACCCGTCCGTCGGCGTCGTGGATCTGGCCCAGAATGCCGCTCAGCACGTTCAGCGGGTTGGGCACGGCGCCGCCGAACAGGCCGGAATGCAGGTCGTGGCTCGGGCCCGTAACGGTGGCTTC
This sequence comes from Azospirillum sp. TSH20, assembly GCF_003115935.1. Classification (NCBI taxonomy): domain Bacteria; kingdom Pseudomonadati; phylum Pseudomonadota; class Alphaproteobacteria; order Rhodospirillales; family Azospirillaceae; genus Azospirillum; species Azospirillum sp. TSH20. Next base: position 22,535 of record NZ_LGQU01000030.1, on the reverse strand, counting down.
CAGATAGAGCAGCCCGCGCAGCCGCGTGGTGATCGCCGGGGTGTCGACGTCCCAGGCGTTGGTGTCGGTGACGAGGCAGAAATCGGCTTTCAGCTCCGCCGCATGCTCCGTCAGGAAGCGCGGCAGCGACGGGCTGCCGGTCTCCTCCTCGCCCTCCAGCAGCACGGTGGCGCGGATCGGGATGGAGCCGTGGGCGGCGTGCCAGGCCTCGAAGGCTTCCATGAAGGTCATGGTCTGGCCCTTGTCGTCGGCGGCCCCGCGCGCGACGACGCGGCGGCCCCGCTCAGCCTCGACGATCACCGGATCGAAGGGCGGGCTGGTCCACAGCTCCATGGGATCGGCGGGCTGCACGTCGTAGTGGCCGTAATAGAGCACATGCGGCGTCTCTGCGCCCTGCGGCCCCGGATGATGGGCGACCAGGATCGGATGGCCGGGCGTGTCGTGGATGGTGACGCTGAAGCCCATCGCCGTCAGCCTGTCGGAGCACCAGCGCGCGGCGCGCCGGACCTCGCCGGCATAGGCGGGATCGGTGCTGACCGAGGGAATGCGCAGCAGCTCGCAAAGCCGGCCGACCGACTCCTCGAAGGACTCGTCCACCTTGCGCAGAACGGCATCGACAGGAAGCATGACGGCCCTCTTGTTGTTGACCATGGGATCCACCTATCCCCCTCTCCCCCCGGGGAGAGGGTCGGGGTGAGGGGGGTGCATAGTGTGGATTAAGTGGGGTGCAGAGGTTCGCTACTCTTGAAGATCCTCGCCACGCGTCCCCCTCACCCTAACCCTCTCCCCGGGGGGGAGAGGGGATATCTCATCCCCCCAACCCCAGCAGCCTGCCCAAAATCGGCTGCCCCACGGCCGCCCCCAGCGCGAAGCCGCCGGCCAGCCCGATCACCAGCCCCACAAGCCCCGCCCCCATTCCGCCACCCGACCGCGCTCCCCCGCGTTCCGCCTGCCGCGCCCCATTGCCCCCGCCGCCCGGCTCGTCGCCCTCGTCGATCGACGACGCGCGCCGCGCGCTGTAGGAGGTGTCGGTCGCCTCGTGCCACGCCTGGATGCGCTCCAGCGCCGGCTTCAGCTGGGCGTCGTCGGGCGTGCTGCCGCGGCCATGGACGATCTCCCAGGCCAGCGCGGCGAAACGGCTGGTGGTCCGCCCGTCCGGCGTGAAGATCATCGCCGGCATGCGGCGGTAGGTCGCCTTCACCACGTCCACGTCATAGGGGAAGGCGGTGCGGAACATCTGCTCCGGGAACTCGTTGCGCAGCTGGGTCAGCGATTCGCGCCCGACCTCGTCGTTGGTGATCGACAGCATCAGGATGCCGGCCAGCGACAGGCTGGGGTTCAGCCCGTTCTGGATATGCTCCACCACCTGCAGGGTGCGGCGCAGCCCGTCCAGCGCATAGCGCCCCGGAAACACCGGCACGATCAGCCGGTCGGACGCCGCCAGCGCGCCGGCCGCCAGATGGCCCAGCGCCGGCGGGCAGTCGATCACGACATAGTCCGGCGGGTTGCGCGAGAAGTGCAGCGCCTTGCGCAAGCCCCGCTGCGAGCCGCCGCGGCTGTCCAGCGCATGTTCCAGCGAATAGAGCTTGCGCGCGCCGACGATCATCGACAGCCCGTCGAAGGCGGTCGGGGTGATGGCGTCCTCGACGAAGGTTTCCTTGCGCAGCAGGTCGTTGATGCCGACCTTGGCCTTGTCGCGCAGCAGGAAGTTGCTGGTGGCGCTGCTCTGCGGGTCGAAATCGATCAGCACGACGCTCTTGCCCAGCGCCGCCAGCGCCAGCGCGAGGTTCACCGAGGTGGTCGTTTTGCCGACGCCGCCCTTCTGGTTGTAGACCGACAGGATGGTCGGCTGCCGTGTCTCGGGCGTGTCGAAGACGTCTTCGTGGCTGGTCATGTTCATTCCGCTTCGCCGTTTCTGCGGCTATCCCCCGCCCCACCCCAGGAATCCCCATGGCTGGAGCGCGGGCGCACTATAAGCGTCGGGCGCGCCCAAGTCTCCCCACACGTTCGAGGGTTGCGGGCGGCCATCGGAGGGCGCTTGCCGCATTCCTGCACAACCGATGCGCAAAGTTTCGGGTCGCGCCAAAGGGCCGCTCAGGTCCACATGGTGACAAACAATCCCGAGGGAGGACAATAGGATGACCACCGAACTTCAGCACCTGATCGGCGGCAAGCTGGTTTCCGGAACGTCGGGGCGGTTCGCCGACGTCTACTCCCCGATGACCGGCGAGGTGCGCGCCCGCGTGCCGCTGGCGAGCGTGGAGGAGATGCGCGCCGCGGTCGAGAACGCCAAGCAGGCGCAGCGCGGCTGGGCCGCCACCAACCCGCAGCGCCGCGCCCGCGTGCTGATGCGCTTCCTCGACCTCGTCCAGCGCGACTATGACGAGCTGGCGCTGCTGCTGTCGCTGGAGCATGGCAAGACCATCATCGACGCCAAGGGCGACATCCAGCGCGGGCTTGAGGTGGTGGAGTTCGCCTGCGGCATCCCGCACCTGCTGAAGGGCGAGTTCACCGACGGCGCCGGCCCCGGCATCGACATCTATTCGATGCGCCAGCCGCTGGGCGTCGTCGCCGGCATCACGCCGTTCAACTTCCCGGCCATGATCCCGATGTGGAAGTTCGCCCCGGCCATCGCCTGCGGCAACGCCTTCATCCTGAAGCCGTCGGAGCGCACGCCGGGCGTGCCGGTCAAGCTGGCCGAGCTGATGCTGGAGGCCGGCCTGCCGGCGGGCATCCTCAACGTCGTCCACGGCGACAAGGTGGCGGTGGACGCCATCCTCGACGACCGCGACATCAAGGCGGTGGGCTTCGTCGGCTCCACCCCGATCGCCGAGTACATCTACAACCGCGGCTGCGCCGCCGGTAAGCGGGTGCAGTGCTTCGGCGGCGCCAAGAACCATGCGCTGGTGATGCCGGACGCCGACCTCGATCAGGCGACCGACGCCCTGATCGGCGCCGGTTACGGCGCGGCCGGCGAGCGCTGCATGGCGATCTCCGTCGTCGTCCCGGTCGGCAAGAAGACCGCCGACGCCCTGATGGAGCGTCTGATCCCGCGGGTGGAAGGCCTGAAGGTCGGCCCCTCGACCGACAGCAGCGCCGATTTCGGCCCGCTGGTGACCGCCGAGCATCTGGCGCGGGTGAAGTCCTACGTCGATCTCGGCGTCAAGGAAGGCGCCAAGCTGGCGGTCGATGGCCGCGAGTTCAAGATGCAGGGCTACGAGAACGGCTTCTACATGGGCGGCTGCCTGTTCGACGAGGTGAAGCCGGACATGCGCATCTACAAGGAGGAGATCTTCGGCCCGGTCCTCTCCGTCGTCCGCGCCGACTCCTATGAAGAGGCGCTGGCCCTGCCGAACGACCACGAGTACGGCAACGGCGTGGCGATCTTCACCCGCGACGGCGATGCCGCCCGCGACTTCGCGTCCCGTGTCGATGTCGGCATGGTCGGCATCAACGTTCCGATCCCGGTTCCGCTCGCCTACTACACCTTCGGCGGCTGGAAGCGCTCGGGCTTCGGCGACCTGAACCAGCACGGCCCCGACGCGGTGCGCTTCTACACCAAGACCAAGACCGTCACCTCCCGCTGGCCCTCGGGCGTCAAGGAAGGCGCCAGCTTCGTCATTCCGACCATGGAGTGATGGGTCCATAGCTTCCCTCTCCCGCCCCGGGAGAGGGAAGGGGCCCATGCGAAGCATGGGAAGGGTGAGGGGGACGACAAGGATCATTGCGCTTATCCTTGGATCACCCCTCACCCTCCCCACCTTACGGTGGGTCCCCTCCCTCTCCCGGGGCGGGAGAGGGCCTTGATCGAGGTGACGCATGTCCTTTGAACTGACCGAAGACCAGGTCGCCATCCGCGACATGGCGTTGTCCTTCGCCCGCGACGAGCTGGCGCCCAACGCCGTCGAGTGGGACCAGAAGAAGCATTTCCCCGTCGACACCCTGCGCGCCGCCGGAGACCTCGGCATGGGCGGCATCTATGTGTCGGAGGACCATGGCGGCTCGGCGCTCAGCCGCTTCGACGCCGTGGTGATCTTCGAGGCGCTGAGCCAGGGCTGCCCGACCATCGCCTCCTACATCTCCATCCACAACATGGTGGCGGGGATGGTCGACAATTTCGGCAGCGACGAGCAGAAGGCCCATTGGCTGCCGAAGCTCTGCACCATGGAATGGCTGGCCAGCTATTGCCTGACGGAGGCCAACGCCGGCTCCGACGCCGCGGCCCTGCGCACCAGAGCGGTGCGCGACGGCGACAGCTACATCCTGAACGGCGCCAAGCAGTTCATCTCCGGCGCCGGCAGCTCCGACCTTTACCTCGTCATGGCCCGCACCGGCGAGGACGGCCCCGGCGGCATCAGCGCCTTCCTCGTACCGAAGGACACCCCCGGCCTCTCCTTCGGCGCCAACGAGCACAAGATGGGCTGGAACGCCCAGCCGACCCGCGCCGTCATCATGGAGGACGCCCGCGTCCCCGCCTCGGCCCTGCTGGGTCAGGAGGGGATGGGCTTCAAGTTCGCCATGAAGGGTCTGGACGGCGGCCGCATCAACATCGCCGCCTGCTCCATCGGCGGCGCCCAGGCCGCGCTCGACAAGGCGCTGACCTACATGAGCGAGCGCAAGGCCTTCGGCCAGTCGCTCGACCGCTTCCAGGCGCTGCAGTTCCGCATCGCCGACATGGCGACCGAGCTTGAGGCCGCCCGCACCTTCGTCCACCGCGCCGCCTCGGCGCTGGACGCCAAGAGCAAGGACGCAACGCGCCTGTGCGCCATGGCGAAGCGCTTCGCCACCGACACCGGCTTCGAGGTGGCGAACAACGCCCTGCAGCTGTTCGGCGGCTACGGCTATCTGGCCGATTACGGCGTGGAGAAGATCGTCCGCGACCTCCGGGTCCACCAGATCCTGGAAGGCACCAACGAGATCATGCGCCTGATCGTCTCGCGCAGCGAGATCGGACGGATGGCGTAACTACGATTGATTCCCTCTCCCGCCCCGGGAGAGGGAAGGGGCCCATGCGGAGCATGGGAAGGGTGAGGGGTGATCCGGACATGGATCTTGATCCTTGGATCACCCCTCACCCTCCCCGCCTCCGGCGGGTCCCCTCCCTCTCCCGGGGCGGGAGAGGGCGATAAAAAACCAAACCAACGGGAGACGCGACGATGGCGATGATCGGTTTCATCGGATTGGGCAACATGGGCGGCCCGATGGCCGCGAACCTCGTGAAGGCGGGGCATCAGGTGGTGGGCTACGACCTGTCCACCGCCGCCATCGACGCGGCCAAGGCGGCCGGCGTCACCATCGGCGACAGCCCTGCGGCCATCGCCGCCGCGGCGGAGGTGGTCATCACCATGCTGCCGGGCGGCAAGCATGTGCTGGGCGTCTATGACGGCGACAAGGGCCTCGTCGCCGCGGTGAAGCCGGGCACGCTGCTGATCGACTGCTCCACCATCGACGTCGACTCCGCCCGCAAGGCGCATGCGCTGGCCGCCGCCAAGGGTGCCGCCTCGCTCGACGCACCGGTGTCGGGCGGCGTCGGCGGCGCTTCGGCCGGCACGCTGACCTTCATGGCCGGCGGCGAACCGGAAGCCTTCGAACGCGCCCGCCCGATCCTGGAAGCGATGGGCAAGAAGATCGTCCATTGCGGCGGCGCCGGTGCCGGTCAGGCGGCGAAGATCTGCAACAACATGATCCTCGGCATCTCGATGATCGGCGTCTGCGAGGCCTTCGTCCTGGCGGAAAAGCTCGGCCTGTCGCATCAGGCGCTGTTCGACGTGTCCTCGACCTCGTCGGGCCAGTGCTGGTCGCTGACCAGCTATTGCCCGGTCCCCGGCCCGGTGCCGGCCAGCCCGGCCAACCGCGATTACCAGCCCGGTTTCGCGGCGGCGCTGATGCTGAAGGACCTGAAGCTGGCCCAGGAAGCGGCTCAGAGCGCCGGCGCCCCCACCCCGCTGGGTGCCGCGGCGGCGCAGCTCTACGCCATGATGAACGCGCAAGGGCAAGGCGGCACCGACTTCTCCGGCATCATCCGCATGCTGCGCGGCGAAGGGTAAGTCAGGTGGCGGTTGGGGGCAGGAACAGCGCCTGCTCCCGCCGCACCAGATCGGCGATGTAGTCGGCGGTCATCGAAATCCGCGCCAGCGAGCGCAGATCCTCGTGCACGATCAGCCAGAAGGACCGGGTGATCGTCACCTCTTCCGGCAGCACCTGCACCAGATCCGGCTCACCGGCCGCGATGAAGGCGGGCAGCATGCACAGGCCGGCGCCGGCCAGCGTCGCCTTCAGCTGGGCGACGAGGCTGCTGCTCTTGATGCGCGGCGCCACCTCCCCGATCGTCTCGACATAATCCAGTTCGGGCGCGAAGATCAGGTCGTCGATATAGCCGATGAAGGAATGGCCGCGCAGGTCGGCACGGCTGCGGATCGGTGGCCGGGCGTCCAGATAGGCGGCGGTGCCGTACAGCCCCAGCCGGTAATCGGTCAGCTTCCGCGCATAGAGACGCCCTTCCTGCGGGCGCGACAGGCTGATGGCGATGTCGGCCTCGCGCTTAGACAGGCTGAAGACGCGCGGCATGGCGACCAGCTGCACCTCCAGTTCCGGATGCCGCTCACAGAGCGCCCCGATGCGCGGCGCCAGGAAACAGCTGCCGAAGCCGTCCGGCGCGCCGATCCGCACCGCACCGGCCAGCGACAGGTCGCCGTCGGCCACCATCCCCTGGGCCAGAAGCGCCGCGCTCTCCATCACCTCGGCGGTCTGTTTCAGCCGCTCGCCCTGCGGCGTCAGGGTGAATCCGCTGGGACGGCGTTCGAACAGGGTGACGCGCAGCGCGTCCTCCAGCGCGGTGATGCGGCGGCTGACCGTGGTGTGATCGGCCCGCAGGCGCTGGGCCGCCGTGGTCAGCGTGCCGGCGCGGGCCACCGCCAGGAAAAAGCGCAGGTCGTTCCAGTTGAAATCGGCCATGTCGCCGGCGCCGCCGTCCATTCTCGCTGGTGAAACAGGGGCCGAACTTTCCCATCAACCCGCCCGCCTGACAAGAGCGCCAACCCGCCCCTGCGACAACGCCGCACCCTGGAAGCGGCCCGCTGCTGAAAGTGCACGCACGGAAGGAGTACCGCGTCTCCCGGGCACCGCCCCCATTTCGCGCGGACGAAGAGGCGCGCTGATGCGTTTATCTGTTGAGAGACGCGAGCGCGACGATCGAAAGGACGGAGGATGCCGGGCGAGGGCCGGACGACGACCGGAAGCGGGACGATGATGGCGGCGGCACTCGCCGCCCTGCTTGCCCTGTCCGTTGCAGGACCGACCGCTGCGGAACCGCTGCTGCACGCGCCGGAGACCGCCAGCCCCCTGCCCTCCCCCGCTCCTCCGGAGCCGGTGGCCGCACCGCCGGGCGCCCCGGTCGCTGTCGCGGTGCAGGCGCCGAAGCGGCCGCAGACCGACGCCTTCGACTGCTGGATTCTCGACCCCAACCGGCTGGAGCGGGCGGCCGACCGCGGCCTGTGCAACGACGCCTTCGCCAGTGCACCGGAAACCGCCTCCCTGCCGGACGCCCCTCCCCCGCCGGCAGTCACGCCGCTGCGCAAGCCGAAGGCCCCGAAGCGCCACGTGCGAAGCGCCAGCCGCCAGTCCAGCCACAGCGAAGCCCACGAGATGACGACCTCCGCCGCGCGGGCGTCCCGCAATGGCGGCGGCGTCGATTTCTTCGGCAATTTCCAGCGCGACTTCAACGCGCTGACCAACCTGCTGGGCAGCGGCTCCTCCCCCGGCCGCAGCGGCAGCCGGGACGGCATCGCCTCCCACTCGTCGCACGACCATTAAAGCGGATCAGGCCTCGCCGTCCGTACCGGGGCCGATGTCCTCCGCCTCGACGTCGATGGTGACGCCGGTGCGGCCGGACCGGCCATGGTCATGCTCCGGGTCGATGCCATGGTCGCGGCGCAGCTCGTCGCGGACCTCCGCCATGCGGGCGCGCAGCCGGGCATATTCGGCCAGCAGTTGCCGACGCCGGTCGTTCGGCGTCACGTCCTTCGGCGGGCGCAGCGACCGCTTGAAGTCGATCAGCTGGCGGCGGGTCACGTCGGGACGGATCAGCCCCTGCGCCTTCGCCCGCTCCAACTCGTCCGGCGTCATGGTGACGATCTGGTAGGCGACGCTTTCCGCCCCCGGCAGCACCTCCAGCGACAGCCGGCCGGTGTCCACCGCCTCCGCCACCGCGCGGAAACGGAAGGCGGTCTCGACCGAAAACGGCATGTCGCTCTCGATCATCGCCTCGAAGTCGCCATGCGGCAGGATTTCCTTGGCGCGGTTCAGATACCGGCCGATCGACAGGAACTCCTTGCGGCTGCGGTTCCAGTGATACCGGATCTCCTGCGCGAACTCCTGCCGGGTGTGGCAGGGCACGATGGCGTCGCTGATGTCCGACGCCCGGCGGTCCGCCTTGGACGGCGCCACCGCCGTCCCTGACCGGACAGGAGTAGACGCTACCTCCGGCTTGGCCGCCGGCGGGGGAGCGGTCTTGCCCTGCTCCGCCACCTTCTTCATGAAGGACTTCACGTTGGCCATCTTCAGATCCCCAGCTCGTGCCGGATGAAGTACCAGGCGCCCAGGCATTCGTCGGCACCGTTCACCGCGCCGACATCGACGATCGAACAGCCGATGTCGTCGACCCGGTGCATGTCCTCGATGTCCGGCACCTCGTGCGGCACCAGCCGGCCGACCCGGCCCAGCTCCAGCTTCGCTTCGCGCAGGCTGACCGAGCGGCGCTTGACCCGGTTCAGCAGAAAGGCGGCCGGGCGGCCGTAATCGCGCAGGAATTCCATCCAGGGGATGACGCTCATCTTGTCGAAGCGCCCGACCCCGGTCGGCACCAGCACCAGATCGGCGCGCCGCAGCAGGATCTTGGTCGCCTCCGGATACAGCTCCACCGACGGCGGCGTGTCGATGAACACCACGTCGTAGCGGGCGGGGTCGATCTGGGCGAGCGCGGCGTCGATCTCGTCCAGCGTCCCTTCATAATGGTCGATGGCCGCCACGTCGTGCGGCCGGCGCAGTTCGTGCCATTGACCCAGCGTGCGCTGCGGATCGAAATCCAGAGTCGCCACCCGCATGCCGTCCTTGGCCGCGGCGACGGCGGTGTTCTTGCAGCTGGTGGTCTTGCCGGTACCGCCCTTCGGCGCACTGTACACCACCCAGCGCGCCGGCTTCGGCGCGACTGCCTTTACCGGCGCTCCGGCGCCCTGGGTCGCTTGCCTGCCGCTTGATTTACCTGACGATTTGCCCGCAGACTTCCTCGTGGCGACGGCGGTCGGATCGGCCATCTGTTTCCCCTGCATCGCGTGCCAGTCTACTTGATGGCCTTCTTATTAGCGGATCGGCGAACGGCTCGAAAGGGCAAAGGCGATACCTGCGCCATGGAAATAGGCCATTCCTGTACCGCAAAAACCGTTACCGGTAACGCCTGCCAATCCGTTTCCGTTACCGGTAACGCTTCTGGTGCCGGCACACGCGCAACCTCTGTTGCCGGCACGAAACATTCTGTCACCACTTTCGGGATTTCCGTGCGGCCGTCGGGTCGCTAAAATGTTTCGTATCCATTGGTTTGTGACAGCGTATTGCCTTCCCATCGGGTTTCGGGGGCGGCGAGAGGATTGGATCGGTGATGCGAGTATCAGGGGCGTTCGGCGGGACGGCGGTTCGGCGCGGCAAGGCGCGGCACCGGACAACGTTGCGCCACAGCACGGCACTGGCGGGTGCGGCCCGTTTCGCGATCGTCGCCGCGATCACCTCCCTCTCCCTGGCCCTCCCTCTGGCACTCCCGGCCTTGGCCAATCCCGAAGGCGGCGTGGTCACCGACGGCACCGCCACCATCCGGGCGACCGCCCCCGGCCGGCTCGACATCATCCAGTCGACCTCCAAGGCGGTGATCGACTGGCAGCGCTTCGGCATCCGTGAGGGCGAGCAAACCAATTTCCAGCAGCCCGACGCCGGCTCCATCACCCTCAACCGCGTCACCGGCCCCGACCCGTCGGCGATCCTGGGGCGGCTGACCGCCAACGGGCAGGTCTGGCTGGTCAACCCCAACGGCATCCTGTTCGGGCCGAACGCCCAGGTCGATGTCGGCGGGCTGCTCGCCACCACCCACGACATCCGCAACGACGACTTCATGGCCGGGCGCTACAAGTTCGAGGGCCGCGCCGGCTCCACCGCGACGGTGGAGAACGAGGGCACCATCACGGTGGCACAGGCCGGGCTGGCGGCGCTGGTCGCCCCCGGCGTCGCCAACCGCGGCACCATCCAGGCCCGGCTGGGCGAGGTGACGCTGGCGTCCGGCAAGCGCTTCGTCGTCGACCTGTTCGGCGACCAGAAGATCAACATCGCGGTGGATGCCAAGACCGACGCCCGTCCCGTCGGCGCCAACGGCAAGCCGGTGGATGCGCTGGTCAGCAACAGCGGCAAGGTCTTCGCCGACGGCGGCCGGGTGCAGATGACGGCCAGCGCCGCCAAGGGGCTGGTCGACCGCGTCGTCAACATGTCCGGCACCGTGCAGGCTCGTCGGGTGGAGCAGCAGGGCGGCGACATCGTCCTGCTCGGCGACGGCGGCGCGGTCGAGGTCTCCGGCACGCTCGACGCCCGCGGCAGCGGTGCCGCGCAAACCGGCGGCTCCGTCACCGTCTCCGGCAACCGCACGACGCTGGCGGCGTCGGCGCGCGTCAACGCCTCCGGTCCGGCCGGGGGCGGGGAGGTGCTGATCGGCGGCGACGTGCAGGGCGGCAAGGCGTCGGCCGCCACGCTGGCCGGCTACAACATCCGCCCGGCGCGCAAGCCGGTGCCGCCCTCCACCGACACCGTCGTGGCAGCGGGCGCCACCATCACCGCCGACGCCACGCAGGCGGGCAAGGGCGGCAAGGTGGTGGTGTGGGCCGACAACGCCACCCGCTTCGACGGCGCCGTCTCCGCCCGTGGCGGCACGGCCGGCGGCGACGGCGGCTTCGTCGAAACCTCCGGCAAACTGTCGCTGCATGTGCGGGGCAGGGTGGATGCAGGGGCCGGGGCAGGGCAGGGGAAGGGTGGCTCCTGGCTGCTCGACCCGACCAACATCATCGTGGCGGACACCGGCGGCACCATCACCGCCGGCACGATCCAGACCTCGCTGAACAGCGGAACCAGCGTCACGCTGCAGACCGACACGAATGGATCCGAAGACGGCGACATCACCGTCAACCAGCCCATCGTGAAGTCGTTCGGCGGCGACGCTTCGCTGACGTTGAATGCCTACCGGAATATCATCGTCAACAGCAGCATCCGGTCGGACGCCGGTGCGCTGAACCTGATCCTGAACGCTGGACACACCGGAAACCCGGACACCTATGAGGGTGCCGTTCAGATCGGCAAAGAAGGCGAAGCCATTTCGATCAACACCCGTGGCGGCTCGTTTCTGGTGGGAGGCGGGATGGATCCGTCGACCCACCCGGCAACCGGACTGTCGATCGCCGGCTACGCGTCAGGCGTCAATTTTCTCAATGCCACGGTGGACACCGGTGCCGGCTCCATCACCGTCAACGGGCAAGGTGGACGCTATGATGGTGGCGGAAACCACGGCATCGCGCTCCGCAACAGCCAATTGCTGACCAGCAGCGGGGCCATCACGCTCACCGGCACAGGTGGAACCAGCACCTGCTCGGAAGTGGGATGCGATCCCGACCTGTACACCGGCGACAACCTCGGTGTTCTGCTCGACACGGCGACGGTACAGAGCTTGAGCGGCATCGTCACGGTCACGGGCGCCGCCGGACACAACGATCAGGACTGCTACCTTGGCTGTTCTTCGGGAAATTCCTTCGGCGTTCGACTGAAAGCGTCGACGCTCGAGAGCGACAATGGCGCCATCATCGTCGCCGGTGCGGGAGGAACCGACCGAAACGAGTTCGGCTCCGGCAACGAGGCAATTCTGGTCGAGGCGTCCTCTCAATTGATCGGGCTCGGCAACACGTCGATCACCCTGACGAGCGGCGGCGGGTGGAACGACGACATCGTGCTGGACTCATCGACGGTGTCCACCCAATCGGGAGCCATCCATGTCGACGCAGCGCGTGACCTGAAAGCGTCGACCCTGGCCCTGACCGGCGGCGGCTCGACGACGCTCAAGGCAGGGAACAGCGTCTCGCTGCTGTCCTCCACCATCATTTCCTCCGGAACGCCGGTGACCGTAAACAGCGGTGCGTCCTCCGGCGGCCCGATCTTGATTACCGACGGTTCGATCACCACCAGTGGCGGCGCCATTACCCTGGGCGGCGGCAACGATCCGACGCAGGAGGCAGCCAAGGGCAATTCGGACAGCCCGGCCGGCGTGACGATCGAGAACGCCAAGCTGGAGTCCGGCGGCGGCACCATCTCCATCCGCGGCGAAGGGGCCGATTACGACAGCGAGGGCCACGGCGTCGCCATCACCGGGACCAGCGAGATTCTCTCCGGCACCGGCAAGATCGCCATCCGCGGCAAGGCGGTGTCTTACTATGGCTGGAATGCCGGCGTGCTGATCGCCACCGGCTACGACGGCAGCCCGATCATCCGCTCCAGTTCCACCGCCTCCGACGCCATCCTGATCGACGGCGACGCCACCCAGGTGGATGCCGACGAAGCCTGGGGCGTGAAGGTCCAAGGCACGGCGACGATCACCTCGTCCGGCGGCATCGCCATCATCGGCAAGGGCGGCACGTCGGCCGTCAATTACGAGGTCGCCGGCATCGGCCTCGATGCCGAAACCGACGGCAGCATCCGCATCGCCGCGGGCGGCGGAGAGGCGAGCCTTCAGGGCACCGCCGGAACCGGCGAAAAGGCGACGGCGCTGTACAGCAACGGGGACGTGGTGGTCACCAGCTCCCCGCCGCCTCCGCCGCCGCCGCCACCACCTCCCCCTCCGCCGCCGGTGACGCCCCCGGTTACACCACCGGTCACGCCGCCGATCACGGATGACCCGACCACGCCGACCACGCCGACGACCCCGACCACTCCAACCACGCCGCCGACGCCCACCACGCCCACCACCCCCGGCACCGACAGCGGAGACGGAACCGGCACGCCGACCACCGGCGGAACCGGCACGACGGACACGACCTCGCCGTCGACCGGCCAGACCGCCACGACCGGCAGCACTTCCGTGCAGACGGTGCTGCAGACGGTGGCGCAGATCGCATCCAGCCCCACGGGGACGACGGCCACCGGCTCAAGCTCGACGGCCACCGGCACCACGGCCGGCACCACAGCCGCCGTCACAACCGGTTCATCCCCCGGCTCCTCGACCACCGCGACCACCCCGCAGACCTTCCTGGCGGCGCTGGAGCAGGGGGCAGGGCAGGGGACGGCGCAAGGGACCGGGCAAGGCGGCCAGACCTCCGACGGCACCCGGCCGGCCGGCAACGGCCCGACCTCTCCGCCGCCACCGCCGCCCGCACCGGCGACGGTGGTGCTGCCGTCCGGACGCTCCGTCACCTTCACGGCGGAGGCGACGCAGGCCTACGCCTCCGGCGCCACCCTGTCGCAGCCGGGGCCGCAGCTTCTCGCCGCGCCGCAGGTGCAGGTGGCGGCCGGCACCCTCATCCAGGCGGCCGGCAGCGGCGGCATGGTCCAGGCGGTGACGAGTCTGTCGACCGGCAACCTCTCGCTGCCGGAACAGCGCGCGGTGCTGGCCAGCGTCCCCGTCCCCACCCTGATCGGCGGCCTGACCGCCAGCGGCGATCCGGTGGCGGTGCGCGTCGGCGGCATTCTGCAGAACAGCGCGTCCGGCCAGCCCGGCGGCTATGCCCAGGTGCGGGCCGCAGTGACCCAGGCCAACCTGCCGCCCCAGGTCGCCCGCACCTACCTCGCCATGGTGCAGCGGGTGGAGCGCGAACAGCGCACCCAGGTTTTCTCGGGCGCGCTGCGGCAGCTGGTGGCGAACCCGCGGGCGGCGGACATGTTCGGCCGGCCGACCGCTTCCTCGGCCCCGCCCAGCCTGCAGCAGGCGCGCGGCGGCCGCACCCGCGGCGGCAGCATGACCCTGCGCGGCATCGTCGCCGACAGCGCCAACCTCGCGGAGGCGCGGGTGAACGGCCGCTGGGTCTTCATCGACGAGAAGGGCCAGTTCCGCACCAGCATCCCGGTGGACCCAGGGGCGACCGAAGCCACCCTGACCATGACCGACGAGGCCGGCAAGACGACCGAGCAGCGCATCGCCATCGACAGCGCGGCGGCCGCCCCCGATCCCGCCGCCCCGCCGAAGCCGCGCAAGATCGCCCTGATGATCGCGGTCGACAGCTACCGCGACAGCGCCATCCCGGCCCTCTCCACGCCCGGCGCCGACATCAAGGCGGTGGCGCAGGCGCTGAACGACCATCTCGGTTACGAGACGCGGACCCTGCGCAACCCGACCAAGGCGCAGATCGGCGAGGCTCTGCGCAAGCTCGGCCGCGAGGTCGGCGAGCAGGATCAGGTGATGGTCTATTACGCCGGCCACGGCTATGAGCTGGCGGAGACCGGCACCGGCTATTGGCTGCCGGCCGATGCGGAGACGACCAGCGCCCGCAACTGGGTGTCCAACAATGACATCGGCCGCTTCCTCAGCCGCATGCCGGCCAAGCATGTGATGGTGGTGTCGGACAGCTGCTATTCCGGCGCCTTCACCAAGGAACAGAAGATCGACGCCAGCCGCCTCGCCAACGAGCAGGAGATCCGGCAGCGCCGCTCCGTCATGGCCCTGTCGTCGGGCGGCGACGAGCCGGTCGCCGACGGCGAGGTGAACTCGCCCTTCGCGGTGGCCCTGAAGAAGCGGGTGATGGCCCTGCCGAAGGACAGCAACGGCTACGCGCTCTACCAGGAAGTCCGCCAGGACGTGACCAGCGAGGCGCCGCAGACCCCGCAATATGGCGTGATCCGCACCGCCGGCTACGACGAAGGCGGCGACTTCATCCTCGACCTGCCCGATCGCGCGATGAATTGAGATGGGGATTCTCCCTCTCCCCCCCGGGGAGAGGGTCGGGGTGAGGGGGATGCGTGGCGAGGATCTTCAAGCACCGCGCACTCTCCGCTCCCTACTAAATCCTCTCTGTGCATCCCCCTCACCCTAACCCTCTCCCCGGGGGGGAGAGGGGATCTCTACATTTTCCTCTGGCGTATAGTTTCAGAAGAAACTATATGAGCGACAAATGGTCGCGCCCGGTGCCCAGGCCGGCCGCATCCCCCGGAACAGGGAGCAGCCCGCATGACGTCCCCCGCCTTCACCTACCAGTCCGGCTTCGGCAACGAGTTCGCGACGGAGGCGCTGCCCGGCGCCTTGCCCGTCGGCCGCAACTCGCCGCAGCGCCCGCCCTACGGCCTCTATGCCGAACAGATCAGCGGCACCGCCTTTACAGCACCCCGCGCCCACAACCGCCGCTCCTGGCTCTACCGCATCCGCCCGGCGGTCGTGCACGAACCCTTCCGCCCGCTGGAGTCCGGCCGCCTGACCAGCCGCTTCGACGAGGTGCCGGCCCCGCCGACCCAACTGCGCTGGAACCCGCCGGCGATGCCCGACACGCCGACCGACTTCGTCGCCGGCCTCACCACCATGGGCGGCAATGGCGGGCCGCAGGCGCAGACCGGCTGCGGCATCCATCTCTACACCGCCAACCGGTCGATGCAGGGCCGCTTCTTCTACGATGCCGACGGCGAGCTGCTGATCGTGCCGCAGCAGGGCCGCCTGCGCCTCTACACCGAGCTTGGCGTGCTGGAGGTCGAGCCGCAGGAGATCGCCCTGATCCCCCGTGGCCTGCGCTTCCGCGTCGAACTGCCGGACGGCACGGCGCGCGGCTATGTCTGCGAGAATTTCGGCGCGCCCTTCCGCCTGCCGGACCTCGGCCCCATCGGCTCCAACGGGCTGGCCAACCCGCGCGACTTCCTGACGCCCGATGCCTGGTACGAGGATGTCGACGGCGACTTCGAACTGGTGGCGAAGTTCGACGGCGCCCTGTGGACCGCCCGCATCGGCCATTCGCCGCTGGACGTGGTGGCCTGGCACGGCAACCACGCCCCTTGCAAATACGACCTGCGCCGCTTCAACACCATCGGCTCGATCAGCTTCGACCATCCCGACCCGTCCATCTTCCTGGTGCTGCAATCGCCCAGCGACACACCCGGCGTCGACAGCATCGACTTCGTCATCTTCCCGCCGCGCTGGCTGGTGCAGGAGGACACCTTCCGCCCGCCCTGGTTCCACCGCAACATCGCCAGCGAGTTCATGGGCCTGATCGTTGGGGTCTACGACGCGAAGGAGGAGGGCTTCCTGCCCGGCGGCGCCTCCCTGCACAACTGCATGAGCGGCCACGGCCCCGATGCGGAGACCTTCGCCAAGGCCACCGCCGCCGACACCGCCCGGCCGCAGCGGGTCGGCGACACCATGGCCTTCATGTTCGAAACCCGCGCCGTCATCCGTCCGACGCGGCACGCACTGGAAACTGCCGAGCTTCAGCACGATTATTACCGCTGCTGGCAGGGGCTGGCGAAGCGCTTCGACCCGAACCGGCCATAAGCCGGCCGGAAGTCAGGGAAGCCGCACCCGCCGGACCCGACCATGCGACAATTTGTCTCGACGGCGCGCACGCAGCCTTTCAAACTGCGTCGTGCCGTTCGGGCGCTTGGCAAGGGGAGGGGGCCGATGGCGGCCGATGTTGGTATTGGTGCGATCGGGAATGCCGTAGAAAGCCGGTCGCTGCTCGACCGGATGATCGACCGGATGACGGTGCAGCGCGACGCGCTGGCCTGGGCGCAGCGCGCGGTCGCCGGGCGCGACGGCATGGTGCTGGAGGTGGGCTTGGGCAAGGGCCGCACCTTCGACCATCTGCGCCACCTGTTCCCGCCGCGCGACATCCTGGTCTTCGACATGTGGGTGCGCGTGCCGCCGGAGCTGACGCCGGACGAGGACCGCCTGTTCGTCGGCGATTTCCAGGAAACCATGCCGGCCGCCGCCGAGCGTTTCGGCCGCTGCGCCCGGCTGGCCCATGCCGATTTCGGCAGCACCGACCGCAACCATGACGCCAAACAGGCGGCGTGGCTGGCGCCGCTGATCGACGCGCTGATGCTGCCCGGCGGCGTCGTGCTGTCCGACCGTCCGCTGGAGCGCCCCAACTGGACGCCGCTGCCCCTGCCGCTCGACGATCGCTGGAGCTACTACGCCTGGAAGGTGGAAAGCTGAGCGGGCGGTAATGGAGAAAGCGGCAGCGGAAAAAGCACCGATGGAAAATGGCCCGGCCCACGCCAATCTTCCGTCCTTCATCCCCCCGCGCGTGACCCCTGCGGCCCTGACCGGCCGTGACGCTGAAGGCCATTGATGGACCGCAACATATTTCAGTTCATTTGGAAGCACAGTGGACGCCAGCAGATCCTGCTCGCCCTGTTGACGGTCGCGTCCTTCCCGGTGCTCTACGCCTCGCTTGAACTGCCGAAGATCATCATCAACCGGGCCTTGTCCGATCCCCAGCCGGTGCGCGAGATCCTCGGCATGTCCATGGGGCCGGTGACCTACCTGCTGGTGCTGTGCTTCACCTTCCTGGCGCTGGTGCTGGCCAACGGCGCCTTCAAGATGCGGATCAACACCTTCAAGGGCGTGGTCGGCGAACGGCAGGTGCGGCGCCTGCGCTTCATGCTGCTGGACCGCATGCTGCGCTTCCCGCTGCCGCATTTCTCAAAGGTCAGCCAGGGAGAGCTGATCTCCACCATCTCGGCGGAAACCGAACCGCTGGCCGGCTTCATCGGCGATTCCTTCGCACAGCCGCTCTACCAGGGCGGCACGATGCTCACCATCCTGCTGTTCCTGTTCATCCAGCAGCCGACCATCGGCCTCGTCTCGGTCGCGCTGATCCCGGTGCAGGCCTACATCATCCCCAAGCTTCAGATGAAGGTGAAGCTGCTGGGCAAGGAGCGGGTGCGCAAGGTCCGCCAGCTGTCCGAACGCATCGGCGAAAGCGTGGAGAACGTCCGCGAGGTCCGCGTCAACGGCACCGTCCGCTACGTGATGGCGGAATTCTCCCAATATCTCGGCAGCATCTACTGGATCAGGCTGGAGATCTACAAGCGCAAGTATTTCGTCAAGTTCCTGAACAACTTCATCAACCAGATCACCCCGTTCTTCCTGTTCTCCATCGGCGGTTATCTGGTTCTGCACGGGAACATGTCCATCGGCGCGCTGGTGGCGGCACTCTCCGCCTTCAAGGACCTGACCGCCCCCTGGAAGGAGCTGCTCGACTATTACCAGAACATGATCGACGCCCAGATCAAGTACGAGCAGATCGCCGACCAGTTCTCGCCTCCCTTCCTGTTCGAGTGGACGCCGCCGACGCCCGCCACGCCCCCCGACCTCAAGGCCCCCTTGCGGCTGGAGGCGGTGACCTGGGCCAACGAATATGGCGACCGCATGCTGCAGCGCCTGTCGCTGGAGGTGCCGCCGGGCTCGCTGGTCGGCATCGCCGGCACCAACGCGCTGGCGCTGCGCCGTCTGGCCGAGGTGCTGGTGCGGCTGTCGCCGCCGACCTCCGGCCGGATCACCATCGGCGACCAGTCGCTGGACGCCATTCCGCTGGAGCTGCTGGGCCGCCGCATGGCCTATGCCAGCCCGGAACCGCGCATGTTCACCGGCAGCATGATGCAGAACATCACCTACGGTCTGCGCCACCGCCCACCGGCCGACGATCCGGACAGCATGTCGCCCGCCCGCCGACGCGAGATCGTGGAGGCCCAGGCGTCGGGCAACTCCACCGACAGCATGGAGGGGATCTGGACCGACTTCGCCATGATCGGCGCCACTGACTGGACCAGCCTGCGTCCCTGGTTCATGCAGTGTCTGGCGGCAACCGGCGGCGAGACCGCCGTCTACCAGCGCGGCCTGCGCGAGGTGTTCGACCCCGACGACTATCCCTTCGTCGCCCAGCCGCTGCTGCGCGCCCGCCACTGGCTGCGCGACGCCATCACCGAACGCGGGATGGACAAGCTGCTGGCCCGGTTCGAACGCGACTGCTTCAACCCCTACGCCAGCCTTGCCGAGAACATGCTGTTCGGCCTGCCGGACGGCAAGCGGCTGACGGTCGCCCGCATGGTCTGCAACCCGACCGTCCGCGAGTTGATGGAAACATACGGGCTGTGGGACTCCGCCGTCCGCATCGGCCGCCGTTTCGCCCTGCGGGTGGTCGGCGTCTACCGCGACAGCGACGACGGCGACGTCATGATCATGCGCTACCCGCACATCGACGACGCCCTGTTCGAAGAGCTGGTGGAGGCGGTCACCCGGCTGAAGCGCCGCTCCGAACGGCCGCAGCGCCGCCATCAGGAGGCGGACACCCTGCTGTTCGCCACCATGTTCCTGATGATCGTGCCCAAGCGCGATGGCATGGACTTCGTGCCCCCGGCGGAGCGCGAGGCGATCCTGGCGATCCGCCGCAGCCTGCTGAACGACATGCCGTACGAGCTGCGCGACAAGGTCGCCGTCTTCGATCCCGACCTCTACCACCCGCGCCTGAACGTGATGGACAACCTTCTGTTCGGCCGCATCACGACGGAGGATCCGCGCGCCATCACCCAGCTGCGGGCCTTGGTGGACGAGGCGCTGGAGCGGACCGACGCGCGCGCCTTCGTGCTGATCCTGGTGGCGCTGGGCGAGGTCGGCATCGGCGGCTCGCTGCTGCCGATCAGCGTGCGCCAGCGGGTGCAGCTGATCCGCGGCCTGATGAAGAAGCCCGACATCTTCGTGATCTATCAGGCGCTCAACAGCTACGATCCGGAGGAACGGCTGCGCATCTTCCTCGCCATGAAGGAGTTGCTGCCGACCATGACGCTGATCGTGCTGGAGGAGCGGATTTCCGACAACCCGGCCTTCGACGCGCTCTACGACCTGGAGGACGGCCGGCTGGTCCGGCGCGGCCAGAATGGCGCCGACCATGACGAGGACACCATGCCGGGCGAGGCGGAGGAGACCGACGAGCCGGCCCTGCGCCTGCTGTCGCGCTCCCCCGTCTTCTCCGACCTGCCGGAAACGGTGCTGCGCCGCCTGCTGACGGCGTCGGAATGGCGCACGGTGGCGGCCGGCGATTTCATCTACCGCAGCGGCGAACCGTCGGAATTCACCTTCGTCCTTGCGGAAGGGGAGGCGGAGCTGGTGCGGCTGATGCCCGACAACCAGCCGCCGCTGCACATCGCCTACATCAAGCCGCCCGAGGTGATTGGCGATCTGGAGCTGCTGGCCGGCGTGCGGCGTTTCTCCACCATCCGCGCCCGCACCGACCTGCGTCTGCTGCGGCTGGACGGGGCGAACATGCTGCGGCTGCTGTCGTCGGTGCCGGATTTGCCGCTGCGGGTGATCCAGCAGGTCGGCAAGCGCCTGACCAGCGAAGCGCCGGCCGTCCCGCCTCCGCCTCCGCCTCCGGCCCAGGCGCCGCTCCCGTCGCCCGACGCCCAAGCGGCCGAAACCAGCGACAACAGTGAATCCGCAACGCAAGCATGATGGAATGGATGCGATGGGGCTGAGGCGCAAGGCATCCCCTCTCCCCCCCGGGGAGAGGGTTAGGGTGAGGGGGATGCATGGCGTGGCCATCCCGAGAATCCTCGCTGTGCGCCCCCCTCACCCCGACCCTCTCCCCAGGGGGGAGAGGGGGTTTGGCCCCCGGTCATCCCGATACGCGATTGCACTGGAGACGCCAAGATGCTGACTGTCGAGGGCCTGACGATCCGCTTCCGCAACGCCCCCCGTCCGGTGGTCGACGGCGTCGGCTTCTCCATCGGCGCCGGCCAGAGCGTCGCGCTGGTCGGCGAGTCCGGATCAGGCAAGACGCTGACCTGCCGCAGCATCCTCGGCATCCTGCCGCGCGGGGCGACGGTCACCGGCGGCTCGATCCTGTTCGGCCAGGGTGCCGAGGCGGTCGATCTGCTGCGCCTGCCGGCATCCCGCCTGCGCGACATCCGCGGCAGCCGCATCTCGATGATCTTCCAGGAACCGATGAGCGCGCTGTCGCCGCTCCACACCATCGGCGACCAGACGATCGAGGTGCTGCGGCTGCACGGCAACTGCAACCGGGCCGGCGCGCGGGAACGCTGCCTCGCCATGTTCGAGCGGGTGGGCTTCCCCGATCCGGTGCGCGCCTTCCGCTCCTATCCGTTCCAGCTGTCGGGCGGCCTGCGCCAGCGCGCGATGATCGCCATGGCGATGGTCGCCCGCCCGCAACTGCTGATCGCCGACGAGCCGACCACCGCGCTCGACGTCACCCTGCAGGCCCAGGTGCTGGCCCTCATCAAGGAGCTGCAGGGCGAGACCGGCATGGCGGTGCTGCTGGTCACCCACGATCTGGGGGTGGTCGCCAACATGGCCGACGCCGTGGTGGTGATGCGCGCCGGCCGGGTCATGGAATCGGGGGCTTGCGCCGACGTTCTCGGCCGGCCGCTGCACGGCTACACCCGCAAGCTGATGGCCGCCGCCCCCTCCATCCCCGCGATGACCTGCGCGCCGCCGGGCGAGGACGTGCGCGACGCCATCCTGGAATTCCACGGCGTCGCCAAGACCTACGAGCGCGGCAACCTGCGTATCCGCGCGCTGGACGGCGTCGACCTGTCGGTCGGCCGCGGCGAGACGCTGGCCATCGTCGGCGAGTCAGGATCAGGCAAGACGACGCTGGCGCGGCTGGCCATGCTGGCGGAGCGGCCGGATCCCGGTGGCCGCCTGCTGTTCCGCGCCTCCGCCGGGCAACCGCCGCTCGACCTCCTTTCCGCCACCGGGCCGGAGCTGACCGCCTACCGCCGCCGTGCCCAGATGGTGTTCCAGGATCCCTATGCCTCCCTCAGTCCCCGCATGAGCGTCGGCGAGATCATCGCGGAGCCGCTGGCGATCCACGGCGTCTGCGGTCGCGGCGAGGGGCGGGAGCGGGTGCGGGCGCTGATGGCGCAGGTCGGCCTCGACCCCGCCTGGGCCAACCGCTATCCCCACGCCTTCTCCGGCGGCCAGCGCCAGCGCATCGGCATCGCCCGCGCCCTGGCGCTCGACCCGCAACTGCTGATCTGCGACGAGCCGACCTCGGCGCTCGACGTGTCGGTGCAGGCGCAGGTGCTCGACCTGCTGGAATCGATCAAGCAGCGGTTGGGCCTCAGCCTGATGTTCATCTCGCACGATCTGGCGGTGGTGGCGCGGCTGGCCGACCGTGTCGCGGTGATGCGCGCCGGCCGGGTGATGGAGGAGGCGCCGCCGGCCCTGCTGTTCTCCGCCCCGCTGCACCCCTACACCCGCGCGCTGATCGCCGCCTCGCCGGAACCGGACGTCGACCGTCCGATCGACATCGCCACCGTGGCCTTGGGCGCCGGCCGCCCCGACCTGTGGCCCGAACCCTTCCGCCCCACCCCCGACGGCGCGCCCCCTCCCCTGGTGGAAGCCGCGCCCGGGCATTTCGTGAGGAGGGCGGCATGAGAACGTCCCCAGGCATCCTGCGCGACAAGCGCCCTCTCCCGCCCCGGGAGAGGGGGGGGCCCCGCCGCTTCGCGGCGGGGTGGGGGAGGGGGAT